>CAMVIO010000096.1 GCA_947167555.1 uncultured Selenomonadales bacterium | reverse complement strand
CGCCCTCCATGCGGAGGGCGTGGATTGAAATAGCCAACAATGGCAGAGCAGAAGGAGGGGTTGCTGTCGCCCTCCATGCGGAGGGCGTGGATTGAAATATGGATCGACCGATGACGGAGGAACCGAACTTCGTCGCCCTCCATGCGGAGGGCGTGGATTGAAATTGCGTGATGGAGACGTTGCGGAACCGCTCGAAGGTCGCCCTCCATGCGGAGGGGGTGGATTGAGATACGTCGCCGCCCACGGCCTCCAGCTTACTCGCGTGTCGCCCTCCGCACGGAGGGCGTGGATTGAAATATACATTTAAGAGTACATATAAAGAAGCTACGGTGTCAAATCTCTGCATTAAATCACTCCTTCCAAGCGATGATCTGAAAATTTTCCCGGCGTATCCCGCCCTCTGTTCATGTTCTCACCTCATTCCGGGCATAAGAAAAGCACCTTGCAGTTTGCAAAGTGCTTTGTTGGTTTTCTCCTTAAAGCGATGTTCCCTTTTTAGCTGCGTCATCGTATTCATCTTTCAGTTTTTTATAAGCGTCTTTTACCTCTTGCGGAGCGTCATCACGGACACCGACACGGAAGCCGTCTTTGTAAACCGAGTATTTCACAATTTCTTTCCAGTGCTTAGGTGCAATTATAGTCATGTTATCTCACATCCTTTTTCAGTATCTTCCATATCTCGCGGAAACAGCCGCCGCGTCGAACTCGTCAGCGTCCATTGCCGCCTCCATGGCGCGAAGGATTTTGTAGATCGTGACAAAATTATCCATTTTCGTACCGTTTCACTTTCTTTCCAAACACTTCAGAGGACTTTCGCAGAACCCGTTCAATCTCATTCGGAAGAACCGTCTCTGTTTCAGTCCATCCACTGTGCTTATCTATGTCCGCAATATACGCCTCTCCATCTTTGAGTATTTCAACAATGTATGCAACTTCCCCTGTTTTCAAAAGAATTTTGTCGAACATTTCAAGCGCCATGCGTTATCCCTTCTTTTTCTTTGCCTTTCTTTGAGACTTCCCTGTCTTGCGCCTGTTCACATAGATGCTCGTCATGCGGATCTCGTCTTTTTCCTTGTCGATGATCCAGCCAGTCCTGACGGGTTCCTCTTTCCCGTTTGGTCCTTTCAACATCATCGTGACCGTGAGCCTTTCACCATATCCTTTCGGGTCTTGTTTTTTGACTGCTTCGTATTGACCGATATTCTCCAACACGTTTTGTATCAGCTCATCTGCATTACTTAAATTATACCCTAAATACGTTTGGAATGCACGCGCTTTATGAACTTCCTGCAAACGGTATATAATAAATAAGGTTGCCCCATGCCCTTTATTGGCGGGGGGATAAGGCCTCATTTTTTATATCGTCTTACCGTCCTTATATCCCTTTTTGTATGACGATAATATCCGCTTCCCTTTTGTTGCTTCTATACATTCGACGATCAATAATATTTTCTAAAACGTTAAAAGAAATATTTTTATCAGGGCAAATCAGCACAAGCCCTCCCGGATTTTCAATAATTGTTTTAATCCGTGCCGTATTGCACTATCAGCAGATTTTTCCGATGATAGTTTTTAAAATCCCACAGAAACAGAGTCGCCCTCCGCACGGAAGGCGTGGATTGAAATACCGATAGCATTCCTCGCGGGGTGTATCTCCGGTCGCCCTCTTCGCGGAGGGTGTGGATTGAAACATTTCGACGATGCGGATTTTCGCCGCCCGCAGAGTCGCCCTCCATGCGGAGGGCGTGGATTGAAATCTGATAGCCAAACACGGCATCATCTACGGGTTCGCCGTCGCCCTTCATGCGGAAGGCGTGGATTGAACGATTATTTATGTGACTCAATTTTTCCACATGCATAATTTCAGCGGTGCTATCAAGTTTCAGAGTGATTTTGTATGTGGGAAGTTTGAGTTATAACACAGAAAGGGGCGTGGGGGGCAAGGCAAAGGGAGCGGAAGCCCGGAGCAATAACCTGCGCTTGTCAGACAATCCGGCGGATAGTATAATAAACACGGAAATTATCATTTTACGGAAAGGAACATCGCGTATGAAAAATACCATTTTGAAGCTGATTGCCGTTTTCGCGGCGATGGTTTTTGTCGTTGCGGCGGCAGGCTGCGGCGGGGGCAAGAACTCGTCCTCCGGAGGCTCCGCGCAGAGCTCGCAGACGGCGCAGCAGAGGCCGGACAAGCAGGACAAGAAAGACAGCAAGAACGACAAGAAGGACGACGCCTCGAAGTCCGACAAGAAATCGAGCTATAAGATGAGCGATATCAAGAAGCTCAAGAACACGGAAAATTTCTCGCGGCACGGTCTCGAGCATATCTTCGACGGAACTGTGAACAAGAAGGGGAAGGCCACCGGCTACCATTACAGCCGCGTTGAGGACAGCAAGGGCCGGATTCTTGACGGTACGCGCGGCAAGAAGGACGAGAACGGCGTCTTCACCGCGAAGGTCGAGGTGGACGGCGTGAAGAAGGAGGGATTCAGCTCCTTCTATCCTGAGGACTGGTCGCCGCAGGACGTGGTGGATGCCATCAATACCGCGTACAAGGACGCACTGGCCGATAAGCAGAATCCGCGCGGCTCACTTTGGATCGGGCATGCGGGCAAGCTGGAGATCGATATGTATTTGGACGACAATCGGAAAATCCTGACGGCCTATCCGATTCATCGGGGGAAGAAATGATGCTGAAATATGAAATTAAAATTGAAGGAAAAAACAATCCGCTCCCTGTCGTGACTTTTGAGGATGAGCGGTTCGATCTGGCGGCGACGTTCCTGCTGGCGGAGGCGCGGAATTTCGGTTCGGCCATTGTCGACGCCCTGGAAGAGGTGACGAGCGGCAAAAAGCAGACCGGCTCTTTCGCGGGGAATGTGTTCAGCCTTGAAATCACGCCGGGGATGACGACAATTTGCGACGATATTTCCGGGAAGGAATGTGCAATCGAGACGGCGGCGCTGCAAGAGGTTGCCGAGGAATATGTTGCGGCGTACGAAAAACTGTAATGGGGTTGGCGATTAGGAAGCTCTTCCGGCGTGTTGTTTCGGGAGAGCTTTTTTGTTTCGTGTGTGAAAAGAAGTTCGTGAAATGATTTTGATTGTTTGTTTAGGCAATGTCTGTTATAATAAAAGAGGTAATATGTCTCCCTTTCGTGGGAGAGGCGGAGGATTGCCCTGCCGGACGGCAGAATATAACGATAAGGGGAGGTTTTTTTCATGGCAGACAACAAATCAGGAGAGGTTTTGAACAAGAAGGGCGCGCTGGGCGCGGTACGGATTGCGGATGAGGTTGTCAGCATCATCGCAGGCCTTGCGGCGACGGAAGTCAAAGGAATCGAAGGTATGAGCGGCGGCATTGCCGGCGGTATTGCGGAAATCCTTGGCAAGAAGAATTTCGCGAAGGGCGTCAAGGTCGAGGTCGGCGAGACCGAGGCGGCCGTGGATCTCTATATTATCGTGAAGTACGGCGTGCGCATTCCTGAAGTCGCGCTTGCGGTGCAGGAGAATGTCAAGCAGGCTATCGAGACGATGACGGGTCTTTCCGTGGTCGAGGTCAATATCCATGTGCAGGGCGTCGGCGTTCCCGAGGAAGAGCCGAAGGAAGAGGAAGCCGCTCGCGTTCGCTGAAGTGGGGAAGGCATAGATAAGTATGGGCTATATCAATCGTTTTTTGCTGTTCCTGTACACGCTGGCCATCGCACTGGCTGCGCTGGGAGTGATTGTGCTTTGCCTTCCGGTGTTCCCGATTCCGGTCATCCTGAACGAGACCGCTTTCGTCCTTTCCCGTTGGGAGACGATGGCGGGGGCGGCGCTTGTGTTCATTCTCAGCGTGCATCTTTTGGCGTGCAGTTTTTCCGGCGGCTCGAAGCATGAGGAGAAGAAAGAGCAAGAACCGGAGGCCGTCGTGGTTCACGGCGCGGGCGGAGAAGTGCGCGTGGCTGTGTCGGCGGTTTCGAGCTTGGCCGAGAAGAGTGCGGCGAAGGTCCATGGGGTTGAGAATGCCAACGCAAAGGTGGAGTCACGCCGTGCGGCGGGCAGTCAGAGCCAGGCGCCTGCGTCGTCGGTGGTAATCGGACTCAATCTCGAACTGGGAGCGGGACAGAATGTCGCGCAGGTTTCGGATGCGGTCCGGGCGGCGGTTTCGGAGCAGATGAACGAAGTGCTCGGCCTTTCGGATTATTCGATTGATATTTCGATTGCCGAAATTGCGGGCAGGGAAGCGGCGAAGAAGTCGCGCGTGTCTTAAATGGTGGGCAGCGAAATGAAGGAAGAATGTGTACAGCTCTTTCAGGAAGCGTGGGAGAATCATCGCGGCTGCGTTTTGGGCGCCGTTTTTGGTGCGCTGATTGCGGTGTCGATTCTGCTGTTCGGCTTTTGGAATATGCTGTTCATCGGGGTTTGCGTGGCGGTCGGGCTTTGGCTGGGCAAGCAGATTGACGATGCCGACGACGGTTGGCTGCAAAAACTTCGGGAGGTCGGTTTGCAGGGGTTGCTCGACCTGATTCGCAGGAGGTAGTCTGGGGATGAGTCGAAGACGGGCGCGAGAGGCGGCGATGCAGGCGCTTTTTCAGCTCGATATGAATCCTTCGCCGGAGGGCGCGAGGGAGGAATGGAAACGGGCGTTGGACGCGGCATGGCAGGACGGCGCGCCGGAAGAGTCGGACGAGAGGAGCCGGAAGAAGGATTACGCATATGCGTGGTCACTGGTCTCAGGGACATGCGAGGGCCTCGCGTCGATTGACGAGACATTGTCAAGGCTTTCCAGGGAATGGAAAGTATCGCGTATGGCGGGCATCGACAGAAGTGTCCTGCGGTTGGCCGTGTATGAGCTTCAAAGCGGTTCGGACGTGACGCCGGGCATTGTCATCAATGAGGCGGTTGAGCTGGCGAAGAAGTTCGGCACGGACGATTCGGGCCGATTCGTCAACGGGGTTCTTGGGACGCTGATGCGGGAAGAGCAATAAGGAAAGGGGCTAGGCTCTCAATATAGGGGTCTGGCTTTTTTCTTATGAAGGAAAGGTTAGGGACCTATGGGAAGTGTTCATAGCGTCGGCGAAGTGACGAGATGGATTCGGAACCTGATCGCGGGGGATCCGATCCTGCGCAGCGTGATGGTGCGCGGGGAGATTTCCAATTTCAATACATATCGTTCAGGGCACGCGTATTTTACCTTGAAGGACAAGGATGCCTGCCTGAAGTGCGTGATGTTTTCGTGGCGCGACAAGGGGCTGCGTTTCCAGCCGAAGGACGGCATGCAGGTCATCGCGGGAGGTTCCGTCCGCGTTTACGAGGCGAACGGCGTTTACCAGCTGTATGTGGAATCGTTGATTCCCGAGGGGACGGGCGATCTTGCGGCGGCCTTTCAACAGATCAAGGAGAAATTGACGGCGGAAGGGCTTTTCGATGCGGCGCACAAGAAGCCTTTACCTAAATTCCCGAAGAAGATCGGCGTGGTGACGTCGCTGTCCGGCGCGGTGATTCGGGATATTTACCGCGTATCGAAACGGCGGTTTCCGTCGGTACAGCTCGTTTTGTACCCCGTACAGGTGCAGGGCGAAGGCTCGGCGGAGGAAGTGGCGGCGGGTATTCGGTATTTCAATGATAAATTTCCCGTCGACGTGATGATTGTCGGGCGGGGCGGCGGCTCGGCGGAGGATCTCTGGTCCTTTAATACGGAGGCGGTTGTTCGCGCGATTTACGCGTCGAGAATTCCGGTAATTTCGGCGGTGGGACACGAGACGGATTATACGCTTTCCGATCTGGCGGCGGATGTGCGGGCGGCGACGCCGTCGCAGGCGGCGGAGTTGGCGGTGCCGGATGCGCGGGAGCTTTTGGCGCAGATTGATGGGCTTTGCGCAAGGCTTTTCGGGGCGCAGGACCGCTGGATGAACGCGAAGCGCATGAAGCTGTTGCTGTGTCTCAGGCGAAAGTCGATGGCGACGCCGCAGAGGATCATGGATTTGAAGCGGGATCGATTGAGGAACGTGTCCGAAGCGCTTTCCACAGGCGTCCGTCAGGTGTTCCGCGAGAAACAGCAGCGACTGGATATGACGATGGACAGGATGGAGCTTTTGAATCCGATCCGCATGCTCAGACGCGGGTACGGCATCGTGGAGGATGAGAAGGGAAAGCTGGTGCGCTCGGTGGCGGGAACGCGCGCGGGCGATCAATTGACCGTGATTTTGGCAGACGGGCGCGTCCATGCGGATGTGCGGGAAGTGGAGCAAGGAGGAAAAGGATAATGGCGGCGCGGAAAGAGGCGGCGAAGGAAGCGTCCTTCGAGGAATCGCTGGCGGAACTGGAGAAGATCGTGGAGCAGATGGAGACCGGCGAGCCGAGCCTTGCCGATTTGATGGAGAATTACAGCCGGGGCATCCGGCTTTCCCAGAAGTGCATGAAGGCGCTGGAACGGGCGGAAAAGGCGATGGACCTGCTCGTGAAGGAAGGCAAGGAAGAAACGGAAGCCCTGGAATTGGCAATCGAGGGAGAATGATAATGCGGAAAGAGGAATGGGAGCGGCGGCGCGCGCTGGTCGAGGAGGGGCTTCTTCGCGAGCTTCGGGAGGACGAGGCCTTTGACGCGCGACTGGCGGAGTCGATGAAATACAGCCTGATGGCGGGCGGGAAACGGCTTCGCCCGATTCTTTTGATGGCTGCGGCGGACGCGGCAGGCGGACGGGGCGACGATTTTTTGACATCGGCCTGCGCCCTTGAAATGATTCATACCTATTCCCTGATTCACGACGATCTTCCGGCGATGGACAACGACGATTATCGCCGGGGGCGTTTGACGAACCATAAGGTGTACGGTGCGGGCATCGCGACATTGGCGGGCGATGCGCTATTGACTCTGGCCTTTGAAGTGCTCGTCCGGCAAAAGGGTGTTTCGCCGGAAACCCTTGTCCGCGTGGTGCGGGAGGTCAGCACGGCGGCGGGACCGAACGGCATGGTCGGCGGGCAGACGCTCGATCTCGCGTCGGAGGGAAAACAGATTGACAAGGAGACGCTTCGCCGTATGCACATGGCGAAGACCGGTGCTCTTTTCCGCGCGGCGGTGCGCTCCGGCGCGATCCTCGCAGGGACGGATGACGCAAAGCTGGCGGCGCTGACCGAGTATGCAGAGGCCTTCGGGCTGGCGTTCCAGATCACCGACGACATCCTCGACGTGACGGGGGATGAGGCGGCCATCGGAAAGCCTGTGGGCAGCGACGAGCGCAACCATAAATCGACATATGTGACACTGACCTCGCTGGACGAGGCGAAGCGTCTCGCGCGGGAAGCGGTGGACAGGGCGCACCAGGCGCTGGCGCCGCTGGGAAAAC
>CAMVIO010000095.1 GCA_947167555.1 uncultured Selenomonadales bacterium | reverse complement strand
TCCCTGTCCCGAATAATCGCCATTATAATCACGCAGGGCATCACATAATAGCCTTGCCGAGAAACGACCAATCCCACGCCCTGCCGAATGTTCCCCGAAAACAAGGCGGACAGGAGCATCGCCAGAACAAAAAGGCCGTAAGCATATACAAGGCGACGATAAGTCGTGAAAGACTCCCAAAGGTCATCACGCCGAAAGTAAGCCCGAATAAAAAACAAAAATATCGAAAGCCCAAGAAAAATGCTGGAACCTGCTACGGTCGAAAACAAAGAAAGGGCAAGTCCGCACATAGCATAATAAATCCAACGATCCAGCCGTTCTATCTTTTGCTGCATCTGCTTTCCACAACTCCTTTAGCCTTTGTCTCCGATTCCCCTGCCCAAATAATAGAGCTTCGAATATTTCATGAACACGCTGACGCCGTGGCTCATGGCAAGAAGCAAGCCCGCGCGTCCATCGAGGAAACCGCGCTCAATGATGTAGAATTTGAACACGCCCCAAACCACATGAGCGAAAATGCCGAAGAACCCCACGCGTTTGCCCGCTTCATATTGTTTCCTCGCGCCGAGCGTCGTATACGAATTAAGCTTTCGCAAATACTGTTCCCAGCTCGTATATGTGTGATGGTAAAGATACGCGCGTTCCGGCAATCGACGCGCCGGGTACGGCACATGGATCTCCTGATGAACGAAGCCCGTAACATAGCTTCCCTCCTTCGGGAACAAATGGAGCCCGTAATCAGGAAACCATCCGCCATGGCGAATCTCCACGCCGCAAAAATGATTGAGCCGCGCGTTCCAATAAGCAAACGGCTCGTTCTTCTCAACGGCTTTCGTCACTTCTTCGCCCAACGGCCCGGTCATACGCTCGTCGGCGTCGATGCAATACACCCAACGGCACTTCGCCTGCTCGATGGCGAATGTCTGCTGCTGCCCGAAATTCCCGTTCAACGCATGGGCAATCACGCGCGCTCCCATCCTCCGCGCAATCGCGGCTGTATCGTCAGTGCTGTCGTCGTCGATGACGACGATCTCTCCCGCATCCAGATGCTCCTTCACCGATGCGATGCAGTCGCCGATATTCTTCTGCTCGTTGCGCGCAAGAATCAGCACCGAAAGGTCAAGGCTCATGTCACGCCTCCCGTTCCAGCACTGTCAAAAGTTCTTCCTTGCTCACCGCGTAGGTACCGACCTTCGCAACGACCACGCTGGCCGCGAGATTCGCTAAGTACGCACCCTGTTCAGGCAGAAGGCCTCCCGCCAATGCCAACGCGAATGCCGCGATAACCGTGTCGCCTGCGCCGGACACGTCAAAGACCTCCTGTGCCTTTGTCGGGATATGCACAGCCGTCTCCTCCGTCACCAAGGAAAGGCCGCATTCGGAACGCGTCGCCAACACTGCGCGGATACCGAAGCGGTCCATCGCATAACGTGCAGCCTGTTCCACCGCAGCGTCCTCGTTCTTCGCAGGCGACGACTGCACCGCGTTCAGTTCCTTCAAGTTCGGCGTGATGTAATCCGCGCCCCGGTATTTTTCCCAATCGCCGCCCTTCGGATCGACGACGACGGGAATCCCTGTCTTGTGTGCCGCCTCAATCAACTGCGCGCAAAGCTCCGACGTCACGATTCCTTTGCCGTAATCAGACAGCACTAACGCCCCCGCGCCGTCGGAAAGCGACGCCTTCGCGACCATGATAATCCTTTCCGCGTCTTCCCCTGTCACGGGCTCCGTTTCCTCAAAATCAAGCCGCATCATCTGCTGATGGCCGCCAATCACGCGAAGTTTTGTCGTCGTCGGCGCGCCTGTCACCACCAACCCGTAAATCGAGATACCGCGCTTCTCGAAAAGGGCGCGGAGGCGTCCGCCGTGATGGTCGGCGCCGATGGACGCCGCAACATCCGTATCGCAGCCTAAAAGCGCAAGATTGTGCGCGACGTTTGCCGCGCCGCCCAGTGTTTCCTTCGTCTTGACCACGCGGGTGATCGGCACCGGCGCCTCCGGCGAAATGCGCGTAACCTCCCCGAAATAATACTGGTCGAGCATCACGTCGCCGACCACGAGCACACGGCATTTCTCCGTCCCATGCGCGACAAATTCGGCCAGGCCGCTCTGCCTTTCCTTCAAGCTTGCCATAAACGAACAATCTCCTTCATATCCGCTTCCAGCTGCGATTTCACATTTTCAGGCGAAAACGCCGCGAGTCGCTCCGCGCGTCCCTTTTTGAGCCGCGCCAACGCCAGCTCATCCGCCATCGTCCTACGCACAGCTTCCGCGACGCCCTGCGGCGACGTATCCGAAAGCAGCACGCCTGCGCTGCCCAAAGTTTCCGGTACGGCGGCGGCCAACTTCGCAAAAATCGGCAACCCGAAAATCATTGCCTCAATCAAAGGCACGCAAAACCCCTCATGCTCGGACAGGCAAAGCAGCCCATCCGCAATCCGGTACCAGGTGCAAAGTGCTTCGTCCGTAACCTGCCCGGCAAACAGCACGTTTTCCTCCATGCCGCGCTTTTTGACAAGAACGCGAAGCTTTTTCTCATAGCTCGGTTTGATATTTCCAATCAAAACAAGCCGGATATCGGGCGAAATGTGGTCCCTATACCACGCAGCAGCCTCGATTGCCTCATCCTGTTTCTTGTGCGGCACGCCGCGCCCGACGACGAGCAAATTCAGCCGCCCATCCTTATAGCGAAGCACCGATTCGTCCTCACCGCGCATCGTATATGTTTCCGGCTCAACTACGATCGGCAGCACCGCCGTCCGCTTAATCCCGGCATTTTCCAATTCCTGTCGCGAATATTCGCTGGCGCCCCAAGCAAAAAACGTATTTTTCGCAATCGTCTTCAAATCATGCCGCCCACGCAAACATTTCAGCCACGAGCCCCAAGCGTTGCCGAAAAAAAAGCGCGCAGGAGTTATATTATGATAGAAAAGCACAATTTTTCGGGGATAATTCCATACCCATCGATTGAAAGACGTCCCCGTCGTCATATGGTAGATTACGATATCTTCCGGATCGGCGGAAAAATCCCCCATCAGGCCAACGCGTTCCGCAAGGCTTTCGTCCAGTCGGTGCGCGTACATCTCCGTCTCATAACCAAGCGCACGCAAAATCTTGTCCATATTGAGAAGCTGGCGGCTCGCCGCGTCCGTCGGATGCAACGCATGGGCAACCTGAATGATTTTCATGGCGTCCGCCCCTCTTTCGCCAAGTCAATCACGCGGCATTCGTATTTTCCATAATGGGACGGCCATTCTCCCACACTATCCCCATACTCATCCAAGAGCTCATCTACATAGTGCATGACAGTATCCACGGGGATTTTCTTCATGCAGGCCATATTGTCGTCGCCTTTTTTCGGGCAGATATGGATGCCGCAGGGATGGCACGGCTCCGGCGTCTTGACCAGCACGTCCTTTGCGTCGTAGGGATAAAACCCCGGCACCGGCGACGAGCCGAACATCGTAACAATCGGCATATTCATCGCGACACCGACATGCATCGGACCGGAATCCGTAGTCAAAAACAGCGCCGAGCGGCGAAGCATCCCCGCCAGGACGCCCAGCGACACTTTTCCCGTGAACACGCGCACGGCGTCGCTGTCTTTGTGCTTCATTTTCGCAAGACAGTCCCGCACCATTTCCTCGTCCATCGGCCCGCCGAAAAATGCGACGCTATAGCCGCGATCAACAAGCCTGTCGGCGCACTCGGCGAAATATTCATCCAGCCATCGCTTCGTCGGCCAGCTTGCGCCGATATTAAAAGCGACGACTTTCTTTCCCTCCGGGAAATTCTCACGCCAAAGCCGAGCCGCCTCTTCGTCCATTCCCGGCGGAATCTCCATTTCCAGCCCGCCGTCATCAATACGTGTTACACCGCATGCCTTTGTCAACACCTCGAAATGAGAATGGATTTGGTGCATGACGGCTTTCTTGTTCGGCAAAACCTGATCGAAAAACAGCGAAAATCCCGGCTTCGCGTAGCCGACAATACGCTTCGCGCCGGAAAACGCAGCGATGGCCGAAGCACGCTCGTTGCGGTGCAAGTTGACCACGAGATCGAAATTTTTCCTGCGAACGCCGAGAATGAAATGAAAAAAGGAGCCGAAATGGTCGTCTTTGCCTTTCTTATCAATCAACATGCACTCGTCGATATACGGATTGAACTCCACGAGATCACGCAACTTCTTGTCCGCGAGCAGCGTCAGCCGCGCCGACGGGTAATTCGCCCGCAACGTCCGAAGCACCGGCGTGACGAGCATCAGGTCACCGATATGCATCAGATTGATTACGAGAATATTCTTGTACCCAGCCGCCATGCCGTCCTCCCTTTCATCGTATTACAATCTTATTTATTATAGACTATGTACGTTCCATAGGCAAGAAAAACTCAACGCCCAACCGCTTTTATAATCTCCCGCGCCGTCGTTCCCTCGATACAAGCCCTGCGTTTCTCACATTTACCTTTGCCCCAGCAGGGCGAGCAATCCGTTTTTTGATACAGAATTACGTCTTCTCCGCCCTGCGGCCCCCAGACAACCGGATCGGTAGGACCGAAGACCGCAATCGTGCGGCAACCGACAGCCTGCGCGATATGCAAGGGGCCGGTGTCCACCGTAATCAGGCATGCCGCTTTTTCAAGAAACGCTGCCAACTCGGGAAGCGTCAATGCACCCGCCAACACGTTGTTGCGCGGCAGCTCCGCAAGCTTCGCAATCTCCTCAAGCTGTTTCTCCTCTGCTTTGCCGCCAATCATAAAAATTGCCCGCCGTTGGCTGAAATGGCGGGCAATATGCGCCGCTACCGCCATCGACAGATTTTTTCGGGCATAACTGCCAATCGGGCAGAGAACAAGATATCCGTCCGGAGGAATATGTCGCTCTGACCGCTTCTTTTCGAGACTCTCCCTCGCGCTTTCCGGCACATTCATCGAAAGCGACGCATCCACGTTCTTATCATCGACGCCCAACGGACGCAAGACCTCCAAATGGTTCAAGGTCTCATGCTTGATCCCGTCGCGTTCATGGGACGCAACCATCGTCAGGAAAAATTTCGCGTGCTGCGCGTCGTAGCCGAGACGGTTCGGAATACCCGCAATCCACGCGACCACCGCACCGCGCAACGCAAAATTCATTGAAACACAGAGGTCGAAGCCCATCGGCGCAAGTCGGCGCGCCATACGCCACATGCCGAGAAGACCTTTATCTCTGCCTCGCTTGTCGTAAACAAGAACCTCGTCCACATAGGGATCCAGCGCCGCGATTTCCGCCGTCAGCGGCACCGTCAGCATCGTCAGGCTCGCCTTTGGAAAACGCGTCTTCAAAGCGCGCATCGTCGGCGTCGCAAGAATCACGTCCCCGATGAACGCGAGATCGATCACGAGTATTTTCCTTATGCTTTCCGCGTCCATGCCACGCGTCCTTTCTATTTCTATTTCTTTTCCACCATCCGCGCCGCAGCGCAAACCGCCTGTCCAAGCGAAAGCCCGCCGTCGTTAGCGGGAATCAGTCGGTGACGAAGCACCTCGAAGCCGCCTTCACGCAAATCGCGCTCGACTTGGCGCAACAGCAACGTGTTCTGGAACACGCCGCCGGAAAGTGCCACAGCCGAAACGCCCGTTTTTTCCCTCGCCGCCCGGCAGCCCATTCCAATCAGCGCCGCCAACGACGCATGAAATGCCGCCGCTAACGCGGTTCTGTTTTCTCCCGACAATCGCCGCCTCACAATTTCCGCAAACAACGAAGTCGTCGGCAGCAACAGCCGCCCATCTTCCGCCGTGTCCAACGGAGGCAAGACGAACACTTCCCCCTCCGCGTCCCATGCTTCCGCTGCAAACTGCAGTGCCATCGCCGCCTCGCCCTCAAAGGTCGATACACGGCAAAGCCCGAGCGCCGCGCTGACCGCGTCGAAAAGCCGTCCCGCGCTGGTAGACGTCACAGTATTGATTCCACTTTTCAAAAGGAAAACTTGCGCGCTAATCTCTTCCTTGCTGCCCAGCCCCAGACGAAACGCTGTATCCGCAACAGCTCCGCCGCACAAAAGCCCCGTCGCGATGCGCCAGCCTTCCCGTGCCGCGCGTTCGCCGCCTGCCTGCGGGAAAGGCTCGATCGAACCAAGCCGCGAAAAACCTTCATAATCAGCCAGCAAAAGCTCGCCGCCCCAAACGCTCCCGTCCGTCCCATAGCCCGTTCCGTCGAATGCGACGCCGATGACAGGGCTTGTCCGCCCGTTTTCCGCCATGCAGGAAACGATATGCGCATGATGGTGCTGGACAGCCATTGCCGGAAGATCCAGGGCCGCCGCAAATTTCGTCGTATGATAATCAGGATGCGGATCATAAGCGACAACGCGGGGCGTGATTTCCAAAAGCGACGCCATCCGCGCCGCCGTCTCCTTCAGGCATGCAACGGAGCGCGAATCACCCATGTCGCCGATATGGGCCGACGGGTAAAACATACCGTCCTGCCCGAGACAAAAGGTATTTTTCAATTCGCTTCCCACCGCCAGCACGCCGCCCTGCAATCTTTCCAGCGACGGCAAAAAAACTGGGAGCGGAGCGTACCCCCGGCTGCGTCGGATCATGTAAGGCTCGCCGTCATAAACTTCTATGACGGAGTCGTCCGCCCGCACGCGAATCCTGCGGTCATGGGACAAAATCACGTCCGCCAGCGGCGCGAGTGTTTCCCGCGCCTCGTCGTCCGTCCGACAAATCGGCGCGCCCGGCGGATTTCCGCTGGTCATGATCAGAACGTCCGGCACGGAAAGCCCGTCAGGGTAATCAAACAACAACAAATGAATCGGCGTATATGGCAGCATCAATCCTACGCGACGACTGCCAGGCGCAGCGGCGGGCACGATTTTTCCGCCGTCCCTGCGCCGCATAATCACAATCGGTTTCTCCGGCCCGTCCAACACCGCGCGCATGGTTTTGGGTATCTCCGCTTCCCGTTCTGCCGTTTCCATATCCCGTGCCATCACCGCAAAGGGCTTCGTCGGGCGCTGCTTGCGCTTGCGAAGAAGATTCACCGCCGCTTCATTCGTCGCGTCGCAGCAAAGATGAAAACCTCCGATTCCCTTGACCGCCGCGATCTTCCCTTCGCAGATTGCCCGCCGCACTGCCCGTATCGCGTCCGCCCCCCGCATGTTTCCGTCCAAAAGATAAACCTGAGGCCCACAATCATGGCAGGCAATCGGTTGAGCATCATACCTTCTCGATTCCCTGTCATGATATTCCGCCGCGCATGCCTCGCACATCGGGAACGATTTCATGCTGGTCCGCTCCCTGTCATAGGGCATCTCGTCAAGAATCGTGAGCCGCGGCCCACAGTCCGTGCAGTTGATGAACGGATGCAGATAGCGTCGATCAT
>CAMVIO010000094.1 GCA_947167555.1 uncultured Selenomonadales bacterium | reverse complement strand
CGTCCCTATGGGAAATATCGGCCCAGCCCTCGAGCCGGATCAGGTATTTTTTCGTGTCCGAACGGCTCATGACCGACATATCGCGTCCGGGGCGCATTGTCACAACCGTGTGCAGGTCCATCGCGCGGAAGCTCGGGGCGGCGTCCAGCGACGACGCGAAGGCTTCGCAGAACTCCGCCTCATGGCGCTCGACAAACGCGACGGGAACGCCAATCAGCATATTGACGTTGTCCTGCATTTCCTGCCGATGGGCGAGCAATGTAAAATTCGGGATGGAATCGCTCCGCATGGAGAGGTCGATGGTCCGCACCACCGGCAGACGCGGGAAAACGGTCAGCGCGACCCGCGTCTCATCCCCCGGCACGACGTCAAAATCCGCGCGGAACTCCGGCAAATGCTCGTCCATATATTGCTGGAGGCTGCGCTTCAGGACGCCGTTGGTCCAGTCGCTGGCTGCCACGGGCAAGCCCTGCATCCCCTCGCCGAACACGCGCCCGACATCGGCGAGGTCACGTCGCGCCATTTCCTCGACGAGCGGCGGCATTCCTTCGACTGTCACATCCACATGGACGGCGCGGATGACATCGGCCCATGGCACGAGGCGAATCTCAATGCGCGAGGTCTCCCCCGGCGTCAGAGAAACGCTTTCCACGGAATAGCCGACGAGCACTTTGTCAAAGACCTCGTGGATGATCGCTTCTTGCTGCCCACGCTCAGTCTCCACATCGGAAATACGACGCCCTGTCAGGAGCTGCGCCCCGATAGCCGACACGGTAGTCTCCATCCGTCGGCGGACAATGTCCGGAATCGACGAAACCGCCGTAACGCTCGCCGCGATTTCCTCGACCGTCCCCCTGGCGTCGGCGGACGGCGAAAAAATCAGCAGGAACAGACTTGTAAAAAATGCGGCGGATAACCGCCGCATTTCTTTTCCCATCCTCATATCAGAACGAACCGCCGACGCTGAAATGCACGCGGTTGCCCTGCTTGCCGTGCGCCAGGTCGACACGGATCGGACCGACCGGCGTCTGGATGCCCAGACCGAAACCGAACGAGGAGTACGTGTGCTGCGGCGACCAGCCCGATTCCCAAGCTCCGCCGAAGTCCGTGAACAACGCTCCCTGCACCTTGCTGAAGACCGGGAACCGATATTCCAGCGTTCCGAGCCACATATGATTGCCGCGGAACTGCTCGTCACGATAGCCGCGAACCGTGCTCTGGCCGCCGATGCGGTACTGACTGTATTCAGGGATATCTCCGTTGCCGTAGCCGTACATGCCCCGGACTGCGAAAACCTGCGCGTGACCGGCCTTGATATAATAGTTATCCTCAACCGTGTATTTCTGGTAGTTGAATTTGCCGCCGAAGCCCGCGAAATCCGCCGTCAAGTTCAGTTTGTTGCCCGTCATCGGATTGAAGATGTTATCCCGCGTATCCGTGACGTGTTCCAGAACCAGGCTGCGGGTATTGCCGAAGTTATCGTCACGCCATTTCTCATATGCAGCCGTGCTGCGGTCGAGATCGGAATAATGCTTGACGTACTGATCATCCTTGCTCCGAAGCGTGATGAAGTTCGTCGAGACCTCGCTGACGGGACGACTGAACGTGAATTCGCCGCCCAGGTATTTGCGCATGAATTCCTCGATGATGTCGCCCTGCGTATCATAATCATAGTATCTGTATGTGCGGTTGTAAAGACGGAACGTGACCGCGGTCTCCTTCTTGTCCAGCCACGGATGACGGTAAGAGAACATAAAGCCGTGGTTGTCCGTATCATCGCCGCTGAACTCGAAGGTCAGGTTGATGGCGTCGCCTATGCCCCGGAAATTCCTGTCGCCGATACCGACGAGACCGACGAACCCGTCCGAACTGGAATAGCCCGCGCCGACGGTGAAATTGCCCGTACGCTTCTCGACAACGTCCACTTCGAGGAGGACTGAGTTAGGCTGGGTGCCCGGGTTCAGCTTCATGTTGACGTCGTCGAAGAAACCGAGGTTGTATACGCGTTGCATACTGCGGCGCGCTTTTTTCGCGTTGAACGGTTCGCCGGGCTTCATGCGCATCTCGCGGATGACGACTTTGTCCTTCGTCTTCGTGTTGCCCTTGACCGTGTAGCCTTCCAATATACCTTCGTTGATGGCGATTTTCAGGTTGCCGTCGCGGCCGATATCGAGGTTGTTGACCTTGACGAGGATATATCCGTCCTTGTGATAACGGTCGGAAACCGCCTGCAAGTTCTCATGCAGCGTGCGCGTGTTGAGCATCTCGCCTTCCGGCACGGTGATGAGCTGGCGTATCTCCTCCGTCTTGATGGCCGTATTGCCCTCGATGGTGACGGATTTCAGCACCGGGTTTTCCAGCAGATGGTAGGTGATGATAACGCCCTCGGGAACGATCTCGAAGGTCGGGAAAATATCATAGAACAAGCCAACGTCGTAAATCGCCGTGCGATCTTTTTCGATGGTATCCTCCGCGAAAACATCCCCGGGTCGGGTCAGCAGCGCTTCTTTCGCTTTCGGCAGTGTCGGCGCACTGGCTCCGTCGAAAACGACGTCGACGATGGTCTGCCCCACCAGCGCCTTTTGCCGAGCGGAAATCGCCTGCTCGTCCGGGCGAAGGGCCGTCCACTGATCCGCAGGGACGGATCCTCTCGTCGTCGTGACGGCCTCCGCCGCCTTCGCCGCCGCAGCTTCCTCTGCTGCCCTGCGCGCGGCTTCCTCGGCGGCACGCCTGGCTTCCTCTTCCCTACGCCGCTCTTCCTCGGCCTTGCGCTCAGCTTCCTCGCGCGCCTTGCGCTCAGCTTCCTCCGCCGCTTTCCGTTCCTCGGCCGCACGGAGCTTCGCGTCTTCCTCTTCCTGCCGCGCAAGCGCTTCTTCCTCGGTCACCACCGGCGCCGGAATCACGGAAATCGGTACCGATGTGATATCCGGCAACGCGATCACAGCCTGCGGATTCGTCTCCGCCTCTTCCGCCTGCGCCGTCCCCAAAGGCATCGCCGCGAAGCTCGCTGCGACAGCCGCCGTATAAGCCCATGCCCGGTATGCTTTCTTCTCCAAAATGAATCCTCCCAAAACGCTCTCTTTTCCTATCCTCATCATATATCTATTGTATCGCGCGCAAGCTTTGCCCCGCGCTGTTCATCAACCGCTGCATATCCTCCGAGGGGAGCCGTGTTTGCTGCACCGATTCCTGCGGCGTTTCCAGCGCCTCCACCGTTTCCGGCGCATCCAACTCTGTCGTTGGAACAATTTCCGGCAGTTCCTCCTCCCGGGCAGGCGGATCCGCAATCTCCGGCGATATCGGGTTGGCCGGCTCCTGCGGCAGCGTCGGCAACACGACGACTTCCGGCGGTATCGGCGCCACGTTTTGTTCCACATGCCGCACCGACGGCAGCGGCCCAGATTCAGCCTGTGTCCCCACGCGCCACATGGAGTAACCGCCGCCGGCAATCAACGCCGCGACGAAGAGCGGCGCCAATCTTCGCGCCCATACGACGGAAAGACCCGGACGCTCTGTCTCCTTGGCCCGTGTCAGTTCCGCCTGCGCCAGCATCAGATTCAGATCGCCGCGCACATCGTCGGCGCGCCCCAGCGACTCTTCCGCGCGCCCCAGCCATTCGCGAGCCGCGCGCACATGAAGCCTGAGACGGCTTCGGTCTTCTGCCCCGCTGTCCATGCGACTCCTCCTTTCGGAACAAGCTCAATATATCCTACACTCCAGCTTTTGCCAACGTCTCTTGCGCCGCGAAATCAGCCACAGCCGGAAAGATTCAGGCAATACGGCAAATTATCGCCAATATTCGCCCCGAAACAATCACTTTTCGTGCCAATGCTGCATGAATCGCGCCATCATGCCGCGAATGCGGCGGATTCCCGTCTTTTGCAGCCGATAAATGCGCGACGTGCTTAAATTCAGCTCATCGGCCACGTTGTCCACCGCACCGCCCGACAAGTAGACTTCCTCCAATACGATCCGCTCCTTTTGCGGAAGCCGGGCCATCGCCTCACGCAGCCGCTCGGCAAGCACATGACTTTCCGCCTGCTCCTCCGGCAACGCGCCCGGATCGGCGATGCGTTCTTTCCATGGAAGTCCCTCCGCGTCCACCATGCCGTCAATGCAGGGCGCGGCAGAATCCCCTTCTTTTTTCAGGAAGTCTATCATGCGTCCGCGAATTCGGTGCACGGCAAAAAGACTGAACGCCACGCCCCGGGAAGGGTCGAATCCCTCCACCGCCTCGATCAGGCCGACGGTGCCCTCCTGCAGGACGTCCATGATATGCTCGGACGCACGGTACGGCGCCGCCTGCTTGAACACGAGCGGCTGATACGATTGGATCAGCTTCGCGCGCGCGCTTTCGTCATGACGCGTCTTGCACGCTTCCCAAAGACGGGATTCCTCCTCGGGAGACAATATCGCGATTTTTTTCAGTTCCCGGATATATTCTTCCAGCCGCAGGTCGAGCACCCCCTTGCCGGTTCTTTTTCCGCCATGCTGTGTCAAAGAACTTTCGGCGTAGCGATACTACGCCTTCAAATTCTTTTCCCTGACGAAAAAATCCCCCAGCAACCTATGTTTTCTTAAAACTTGATTCGCGCTTCAAAGCCGAACCAGTTGCTGTTTTTCTCATCGCGGGCCGCGAACATGCTGAAGCGGTCCGTGAAATCATACCGCACGCCGTAACGGCGCATATCCTCGGTCAGGCTCTGCGTGTATCGGAGCATGACCTTGTCGGTGACATACTTGCCTATTTGTACATTATACGCCTCAATTGTCGATTTGTCTCCCCCTTTTTCACGTTTTTCAAAGGTTCCTGTCGATAACGTCAATTCGTCGAGCTGCAAAAGGTCGCGGATCGCGTCCTGTACCTCGCCCAAAACGCTCATCTGCAACCCCGCCAAAAGCAGCGCGTTCCTCTGCGCCTCCGCCGAATCCGCGTTGCCGCCCTGCACGGACGCGCCGCGCAGCGTCAGCATCCGGATAATTTCTTCCTGGCTCATTTCCGGACTGGAGGTCAATGTGAATTTCATCTGCTGCACCGGGCCGTCAACGGCGAGCATGATGCGCGTACGGTTCATGCGTGCCGTCGCCCGGAAGGTGATGCTCGGCAGGAACGAGTCGACTTGGTTGAAGTACGCTTCGCCCTCCTGAATACGGAACTGCGTCTGCAAATACTGAATCCTGCCACGCCGGACGGAAATCGTGCCGGACTGCTTCGGATGGCGCGTCGTCCCGGTGAAATGCGCGCTGCCCTGTAGCCAAAGGTCATAAAGTCCCGAGCTGTAGAAATGCGTATGCTTTCCAATCTCTACATTGAAATCAAGGAGCATGCGCGGCAGCTCGCTGTCGCTATCCGGAATGGTCGGAATGGAAACCAGCGCGTCATCGATAGCGAGACGCCCGGTCAGCTTCGGAAGCCGACGACCGAAAATCTCCCCCTCGCGAAGGTCAAAGGACGCCGTCACCGGCCCCGTGAAGAAAGTCGAAGCGATCTCCAGCTCCTTCGCATCGAAATTCAATCGATAATCCACGGGCGTCCTGCCATCCAGCCGCGTCTCGCCGCTAACAGTGAACGTCCCTTTCCCCATTTTTCCGGAAGAGCCTTCCTCGACGGAAATCGAGTCGCCCTCCATCTTCAGACCGAGATTCATTTCCGTCAAAGGGATTTTCAGAGCCTTCAGCTTCACCGAGCCGTTATGGATACGCAGTACGCCGTCAATAGTAGGTGCCGCCAACGAGCCGCCGACAACCACGTTACCATCCGTCTCGCCCATCGCCCAGTCGATTTCCTTCGACAGTAACGGCAGCAAGCCTAGATCGGCGTCATCCAGCGAAAGGCGGAGATTGATCCTGTCGTAATCGGAAAGCTCCTCGCCCTGCTCCGCCGTGAACGCTTTCAGCGGAAGCATTCCCGTCGCGCTGGCCCGATATGTCTTCGTCCCCTGCGCTTTCGTCGCGACGACCTGTTCCAATTCTACGACACTTCCGCGCAAATGAATGAGCGCCGTCAGCAAATCAAAGGTCGAACCACGAACGCCACCGTCCGTGATCGTCAAAGACGCGTCCGCCAGCGGATGATCGACTGTGCCGCCGAACTCTGCCTCCAAATCCAGCGTGCCCACCGTGTCCATGTTCAGCCCCGCAGCCGCCGAGAGCATTCCCGCCCGGATTCCCTGCGCGGACAAACGCGCGTCGATATCGCCGTCAAGGTCGATGGTTCCCGTCGCGGCCAGTATCCCGGCCCCCTGATGCCCCTCGAAGCGCCGGAGCGTTACCACACGCCCGTCGAGAGTGCCGTCAAGGGAAACATCGGTCAGCGGATACCCGCAGATATCCCCCTCCGTCAGCATACCGCGCGCCGAAATCCTCGGAACGGACAATGTGCCGCCAAGGTCGATATCCGCGTTGACGCGGCCGTGAACCGCATCATTTTTCGCGTTAGCGACGGATAGCATTGCGGCGAGGTCGCCCTGCTCGACTTTCACCTTGCCCGAAACGGTTTCGCTGTTGATATCGATGACCATTCGGAGCGAGTAAATCCCGCCGTTCTGCCGGAACGTGAACGGATGAAGCTCGACCCGCGTCCCGCGGAGATGCACTTCGCCTGCCGCGTCCGTGATTGTCTCTCCGTTCAGCGTCAAAAGAGGCGCCGTAAGCTTCCCGTCAAAGACAGGATCGTCCAATGTACCGAGGATGCGCCCGTCAAATACGCCGTGCCCCTCGATCGGATACGGCAATTTTTTCTCGAACCGACGCAGATCGATGTCATGAACCGCCACCGCAAGATCAAGTGCCCGCGTCGCCACCGTCACCGTTCCGTTCAGGTCCATATCGACGAGCGGCGAATAGATATGGAAATCCTGCACCGTCAGCACGCCGTTCTTCATCGTATAGTCGCCCTCCATGCCGGAAAGCAGGTAGCCGTTGTAGCTGCCCCGATGGGAGCTGATATAGCCGACAACCGACGGATTGTCCAGCGTGCCCGTGACCGTGATGACATTGTCAATATCGCCCGTGATCGGCTGATCCGGCGCCACCAGCGCGGCGAAATCTTCCAGACGCGCGCCGACCGTATCGATCCGGAGATTGACGCGGCGTTCCCCGGTGAAGCCGACTACGCCCTCAACTAGCCATGTCACATGGCCGCCGTTTTCCATCGAGAACGAGTCGATCCGCACCCCGTCGAGGCTGCCGCTCGCTTTGCCGTGCAGCGTCCGATAGGGCTGCCGGAACAGGTGTCCGTGAATCGCCGAGAAATCCGCCTTCACTTCCGGATTTTCCACCGGACCGCGCACCGTCCCGTTCGCGTCTCCAAATCCAGCCATATCGAAGACCTCGTCGATACGCGAGAGCAGCCCAAGATCCACATGGGTCGC
>CAMVIO010000093.1 GCA_947167555.1 uncultured Selenomonadales bacterium | reverse complement strand
CAGGTCTCTGCGTTCAATGAAAAATCCCCTTTCGAGTTTGCATACGATTATTTTAGCACAAGTGGGGCGTCAGAAGTAGACTGTTTTTTTGCGGAAAAGGATTTGTGTGGTGTTTTTTGGTTTTCAAATCGGGAAAAATGTGTATAATAGTTAAGACTCATTTTTGGTACTTTTGGATTGTGCAAAGGAGACAATGTTTTGAGCGAGCAGTTAGAGCAGGAAATCAATCGGCGAAGGACCTTCGCCATCATTTCGCACCCGGACGCGGGCAAGACGACTTTGACGGAAAAGCTTCTTCTTTATGGAGGAGCTATCCATCTGGCGGGTTCGATCAAGTCCCGCAAGACGCAGCGCCATGCGGTGTCGGACTGGATGGAGATTGAGAAACAGCGCGGCATTTCGGTGACGTCCAGTGTGTTGCAGTTCGACTATGGCGGATGCCGGATCAATATCCTCGACACGCCGGGCCATCAGGATTTCAGCGAAGATACGTATCGCACGTTAATGGCGGTGGACAGCGCGGTCATGGTACTGGATGCGGCCAAGGGCGTCGAGGCGCAGACGAAAAAACTGTTCAAGGTCTGTAAAGAGCGCCGCATTCCGATTTTCACGTTCGTCAACAAGCTGGACCGTTTCGGCAAAGCGCCGATCGATTTGATGGACGAGCTGGAAAACGTGTTGGGCATCCGTTCCTGTCCGATGAATTGGCCTGTCGGGTCTGACGGGCGTTATCGCGGCGTCTACGACAGGCAGACAAAACTGGTGGAGCTTTTCGCCGCTGACGAGACTCACGGGCAGGAGACGCGCACATCAGAGAAGTATGCGTTGGACGCGCCGGAGCTTCGGGAAAAGCTGGACGAAGAAACCTATCAAGCGTTGCTTGACGATATCGCGCTGCTTGATGAGGCAGGGGAGGCTTTCGATGAGGAAAAAATCGCCTGCGGCGAGTTGACGCCGATGTTTTTCGGCTCGGCTATGACGAATTTCGGCGTACAAAACTTTTTGGAAGAATATCTGCGCCTCGCGCCGCCGCCCGCAATCCGCGCTTCTTCTGACGGCGACATCCGGCCGGAAGACGAGCGTTTTTCGGCGTTCGTGTTCAAGATCCAGGCGAATATGAATCCGGCGCACCGTGACCGCTTGGCTTTTATCCGCATCGTTTCGGGCAAGTTCGAGCGGAACATGAGCGTATGGCATGCGGCTTCTGACAAGGAGATCAAGCTCGCGCAGCCTCAACAGTTTCTCGCGCAGGACCGCCAGATCATCGACGAGGCTTGGCCGGGCGATATCGTCGGGCTTTTCGATCCCGGCGTTTTTGGCATCGGCGATACGTTATCCGACGTGTCACATAAATTCAAGTTCGCCGATTTCCCGGTGTTTCCGCCGGAAAAATTCGCGCGGGTGCAGGCAAAGGACACGATGAAGCGCAAGCAGTTCGTCAAGGGCGTCGAACAGCTCACACAGGAGGGCGCGATCCAGCTTTTCCGGCAGGCGGGCGCGGGCGTCGAGTCTTATATTGTCGGCACGGTGGGAACGCTCCAGTTTGATGTGTTGACTTATCGGCTCAAAAACGAGTACGGCGTCGACATCGAGCTGGTTATGCAGCCCTTCGAGGTCGCGCGTTGGCTGACGTACCCTGACGGTCGCGCGGTTACGCCGGAGTCTCTTCGCGGCGCGGATCGCGGCATGTTCGTCTATGACCGTGAGGACCGCCCCGTGCTTCTCGTCAATAACGAGTGGGCGCTGGGCTGGATTACAGACAACAATCCGAAATTGGAACTCCATCCGGTGCCGCCGGATCGGCAGGAAATCTGAGATTATAGCACCGCCGCATGCGTTCGTGCGGCGGTGTTTTACGGGGCAAATATGAAAAAATCCTGTATGGATTTGCTTTTTGCGGGGTGTTTTCGTATACTATAGAGCCGTACAGATATGTACTCTTATTTTTCACGATGGAGGCGCAGGGCATGAGTCATCGAAAGCGCGGAAACCGCCCACAGCCGATACCCGTGCCGGAAACGCCGGAAGTCCCGGAGCAGGCGGAACAGAAAAAATCGTCGTTCGGCTTCCTGAAGAAGATTTTCGTATGGGTCAAGCCGCTGGATTTTGTGATTTTGATTGTCGGCGGAATCATGATTTCACGGGTGGATTTTGCGAACGTCACACTCGTCGACGTAATCTATATGACCACGTTCCTGATGTGGTTCCTGTTCCTGCTGGCGCGGATCTATTTCACGCGGATCAATCGGAGCGTTCTGGGGAAGGACGCCTGACGGCATGGGAAAGGCGTTATGCGTAGCTCTGCTTTCTGTTTTTTCGGCCATTCTTGCCGCATGCGGTCTGCCGACGGATTGGCTCGAAGGAGCTCCGCCGCCGCCCGTGGAAAACGGTCTAACTGTCAAGGTATTGGCGGTCGGGCAAGGCGACGCGATCCTGATTCGGACGCCGGAACAGACGATTCTCATCGATACCGGTGATACGAGCGAGACGGGACGGCTGCGCGCGGCTCTTAAACATGAAGGCGTGCGGCGCGTCGACAAGTTGATTATCACGCATCCGCATCGCGACCATATCGGTGGCGCGGCGATGGTTTTTCGGACATGCGACGTCAAAGAGGTCTATGATAACGGACAGCCGACTTCGACAAACGTCTACCGGGACTATCTGAAGACAATCCAAAAGCAAAAGATTCCGTCACGGACCCTGCGTGACGGGGACATGCTCGACCTCGGCGGCGGCGCGACGCTTCGTGTGCTGAGCCCGACGCAGGAGATGGTGGACGAGCGAGGAATGCAGAACGGAAAAGTGAACCTGAACCTCAATTCTCTCGTTGCGAGGCTGGAGTATG
This sequence comes from uncultured Selenomonadales bacterium, assembly GCA_947167555.1. Classification (GTDB taxonomy): domain Bacteria; phylum Bacillota; class Negativicutes; order Selenomonadales; family Selenomonadaceae; genus RUG12372. Next base: position 4,591 of record CAMVIO010000093.1, on the reverse strand, counting down.
GTGATTTCTCGATGATGCTGACCGGGGACGCAGAGATTCCGTCCGAGGAGGGGATTTTAAGGCGTCACTCGCCGGAAACGCTTCGATGCAAAATCCTGAAGGCCGGGCATCACGGAAGCAAGACTGCTTCAAGCGTTGATTTTTTGAGGATTTTGGACGCGGACGCCGTTTTGATTTCCTGCGGGGAGGACAACGAATATCACTGCCCGCACCCGTCTGTGCTTGCCAGGTATGAAAAACAGGAATTGGATGTTTTTCGTACGGATCGAAACGGCACGATCACGGTAAGGACGGACGGCAAGACCTATTCTGTGGAAACAGAACGGGGAGAAAGGTCTGGCGTTGAGGCGAAGTCATGAAGAATGCACTCAAAATTCAGGCGGTTGTCGACCGCTTTGAAGATGATAATGCGATCCTGCTGATCGGGGAAGACGATCAGCAGGCGATTTTTCCGGCGGCCAGCTTGCCGGAAGGTTTAAGTGAGGGGGATTATATCCGCATGGAGATTTCATATGATGTGAAAGCAACGAAAGCCGCAATGGAAGAAGCGGCGCGTTTGCTTGACGAATTGAGAGGGAGTCGATCATGAGGCGGGGAATTTGGCCGCGGATTCTGATACTGGCTGCGCTTTGCCTATGGTTGCTTCCTGCATTGGCGCTGGCGGCGTCCACGCGTAAAGTGACAAGCTTCCAGTCGCAGGTGGTTACGGAAGGCCGCCAGACATTCCTTCGTATCGAAATCGGTATGAACGGGCCGATCAAAGACTATGAGGTCAAGGGCGACGGTATCCTGAATCCGAATCGGTTGACTATCGACATTGACAAAGCGGAAAAAGGCGACGTCCGGGCAGAGATTCCACTGGATCGGAAATTCGCGAAGACGCTCCGTTTCCTGGATACGGGAAAGAAGCTTCGAATAACTGTCGGAATGCAGGCTCCTGCGTCGGATAGGAATTATCGCGTTTATACGCTGGAGAAGGATCGTCATGCCGGAAAGCCGCATCGGCTTATCATTGAGCTGTACGGCGAGGGCGGCAGACGGGGCCATGTTTCAGGCCTGAAAGGGCGCACGATTGTCGTCGATCCGGGGCATGGAGGTTCGGACACGGGGGCTGTCGGCGTTGGCGGCCTTCGAGAAAAGGACATCACGCTGGAGGTCGCGAGCAAGGTTCGGGATATTCTCGAAAATTCCGGTGTCAAGGTCGTGATGACCCGCGAGGACGACCGGGATGTTTACGGGCCGACGGCGACGGACGCTCAAGAGCTTCAGGCGCGTGTCGATTATGGAAACTTCACGCCGAATGTCGACGTGTTCCTGAGTATTCATTGTGACGCTTTTACCAGTGAGTCTTCCAACGGGACTTCGACTTTTTACTATCCTAAGACCTGGCTGGACGCGCTGTTGGCGCAAAATTTACAGGAGGCAATGATCGAGCACGGAGATCGGCGGGATCGCGGTATTCACGAAGCGCGCTTCTACGTCTGCCGTCACTCGACAATGCCCGCCGCCCTTGTGGAACTTGCTTTCATCACGAATTATGTGGAAGGCAATCTCTTGGCGGATGAGGATTTCCAGGATGAAATGGCGCAGGGAATCGCGGAAGGGCTTGCGAATTATTTCGCAGCCAGTGGGACCTGAATAATTGATAGAAGGCGATAAATGATGAATATGACAGGAAAAGTAGTGACTGCTGCCATGATGGCTTCTTTGCTGCTCTTGACGGCGGGCTGCGAGGAAACGGGAAAGCCGGGGACATCGTCCAAGCCGTCCGCGGCGACTGAAAATCCGGCTCCAAAACTTAACACTCCGGTACCAACGGCGCCGGCGGTGTCGGGACAAACGGAAGTAAAATTGTATTTTCCGAACGAAGCGGGCGACAGTCTCGGCTCCGTGAAGGTCAGCGTACCCGTTGAAGACAAATATACAGCGGCGGCGAAGGAACTTGTTGCCGGAACAAAGGAGCCGGGACTCACGGCGATTTTCCCGAAAGGCGTCAAGGTCCTCAGCGTCAAGGTCGAGGGCAATCTCGCGACTGTGGATTTCAGCAAGGAGCTGACACATAAATTCGTCGGCGGTTCTACGGGCGAGCAGATGCTCGTCAGCGCTCTTGTCAATACGATGACGGAATTTCCTGAGATCGAGCGCGTGCTGATCACTGTGGAGGGAGAGCGCATCGAGACAATCGCCGGCCATCTCGACACCGGCGAGCCGTTTGCGCGGCCGACCGGATTGGTACAATAATCTGATAGAGAAGATTTTATGGGCTCTGTATAAATGGTGCGGCAAAGGTTTTTTATCGTCGCGACATTTATACAGGGCTTTTTTGTTGGGATTTGGTCGTCGGGTTCAGTATAAAAGGGCAAGGTTGGGCTTGTTTTTCGCGGTTAATTGTGGTATTATGCGTTGTGGTATGTTTGTCTCAGGCATGGCGTACCAAAGATATATATGAAGAGAAGGGAATGCGGCAGGTATTCCCAATTAACAGGAGGGCAATTCAGGCTATGAAGGTTTCCAGAGAGAACGGGGAAAATCAACAGGTCATTTTGACGATCGAGGCGTCGGCGGAAGAATGGGATAAGGCTATCGCGGACGCTGCGAAGCGTATTGCAAAAGAAGTGAACATTCCGGGGTTCCGTCGCGGAAAGGCGCCGCGCCGTATCGTCGAGCAGCGTGTCGGCAAGGAGGCGTTGATTGACGAGGCATATGAGAAGTTCGGTCCGAAGGTTTTCGACGAGGCCATGGCGGAAGAGAAGCTGGAGCTTGCGTCTTATCCGGATTTTGAGCGTGTACAGGCAGAGGAAGGAAAGCCGTTAATCTTTAAGGCGACGGTTACGCCGAAGCCCGAGGTCAAGCTGGGCGAGTACAAGGGCCTGAAGATTGAGAAGAAGGTCGAGCCGGTCACCGACGAGACTGTGGATCAGCATATCGACAAGATGCGTGACCGCAAGGCGCAGATGGTGGACGCGCCGGAAGGCGCCGAGGCGCAGATGGGCGACCTTACTACGATTGATTTCAAGGGCTTCGTGGACGGCGAGGCTTTCGAGGGCGGCGAGGGCACCGATTATCCGCTTCGTCTTGGTTCCGGCAGCTTCATTCCGGGATTCGAGGATCAGCTTGTCGGCATGAAGGTCGGCGAGGAGCGCGATGTTAAGGTCAAGTTCCCCGAGGATTACCATTCGGAAAATGTCGCGGGCAAGGATGCTGTGTTCAAGTGCAAGCTGAACAAGCTGAAGAATAAAGTGCTGCCGGAGCTGAACGACGAGTTCGTGCAGCAGGCCAGCGTGTTCAAGACGGTCGACGAGCTGAAAAAGGACGTTCGAGAGAAGTTGGAAAAAGCGGCTGAGTCGAAGGCGGAGAACGATCGCCGGGTCGCGGCTATCGACAAGGCGGCGGAGAACGCTGAAATCGATATTCCCGCAGTCATGGTCGAGGATCGTATCGATCAGATGCTCCGCGAGTTCGCTATGCGCCTGGAGCAGCAGGGCATGAAGTTTGAGCAGTATCTGCAGCTTTCTGGCGGCGATATGATGAAGCTTCGCGGCCAGTATCGCGAGACGGCGGAAAAGAATGTCCGCACGGACCTGATGCTGGAGGCTGTCGCCAAGGCGGAGAATATCGAGGTCACGGGAGACGACATCCGCACGGAGATTGCGATGATGGCGCAGCTTTACAATGCGACGCCGGCGCAGGTGCAGAAAATTGTCCGCCAGCAGGGCCGTTTGAACGACCTCGCGGTTACGGTCATGCGCCGCAAGACCGCCAAGTTCATCGTGGACAATCTTGCGGAGTAATCGCTTCTTGAGGAGAGCGGAATTATGAATTACGAAGAACCGAATATGAATTATTATGTGCCGATGGTCGTGGAGCGCACGAACCGTGGGGAGCGCGCTTACGATATTTATTCTCGGCTTTTGAAGGACCGCATCGTGTTCGTCGGAGGGCCGATTGACGACAGCGTCGCCAATGTGGTTGTTGCGCAGCTTCTGTTCCTGGAGGCCGAGGATCCCGACAAGGATATCAATCTCTACATCAACAGCCCCGGCGGCGTGGTGACGGCAGGGCTTGCCATATATGATACGATGCAGTATATTCGGCCGGATGTGTCAACCATTTGTATCGGCCAGGCGGCAAGCATGGGCTCGTTGCTTTTGGCGGCGGGGGCGCCTGGCAAGCGGTACGCGCTGCCTCTCGCCCGGATCATGATTCATCAGCCGCTGGGCGGTGCGCAGGGCCAGTCCACGGATATCCAGATTCAGGCGAAAGAGATATTGCGTCTGCGGGAAATCGGCAACGACATTCTCGTGAAGCATACGGGCCAGGATCGGGAAAAGATTATCCAAGACACGGAGCGTGACAATTTCATGACTGCGCAGGAAGCGAAGGAATACGGCATTATTGACGAGGTCATTGCGAATCGTCCGCCGAAAAAGGAAGAAAAATAAGAGGGGAGCCACGGCAGAATGAAATTCGGGGATGACAGGGGACAGATGAAATGTTCCTTCTGCGGCAAAGCGCAGGAGCAGGTCAGAAAGCTTGTAGCAGGCCCGGGTGTCTATATCTGCGACGAGTGTATTGAGCTTTGCAACGAGAT
>CAMVIO010000092.1 GCA_947167555.1 uncultured Selenomonadales bacterium | reverse complement strand
GCAGATTCCGGTCTTTCACCGGTTAGAAACGTGCGCCGCCGGGCGCACCCAACAACAGCCCCCGAACTTCCGAAACCGGAAGCCCGGGGGCTGTTTTCTCTTGCGTATCTTTCCGCTCAGTGCTATAATAAACACAAAGAAAAGGCGCTGCCGGTAAACGGTCAGCCCCAAGTGTTAAACGCTTATTGAGATAAGCCGCCTAAGTTTGGACGCTCGTGGCGGCTTTTCTCATGCCTTGATGGAGATAATTAACGCGATCAGGAGAACCAGAAACGCGAAAAAATCATACGCCGTCATAAGCATTGCCCCCTTTCAGGGGCTGAGAATCGACCGCCTACCGTTTGGCAAACACCTTTTCGTAACAAATTGTACCACAAACAACACCAATACACAAGAACCCGCCCCCGAACTTCCAAAACCGGAAGCCCGGGGGCGCTTTTTACGAACAAACCTTTCTTTTCCAAAACAAATCTGCTATAATAGCCAACGATAGACAGAAGATGTACGTCGGTTTGCTCCCGCAAGGGAGGTGATGCCCATGACGGTTTACGAAACGCTTTCTTTGATGATCGCTTTCGGACTCCTGATTGTCGCTATCCTTTCAAACAGGAAATAGTTTTCATCCGGAAATGAAAAAACCGCGTATGTTGCGCGGTTTTTTCTAAACCCAAACAATTTAGGGAGAGCCGACGCTGCGAACATCGACTGTCTCTTTCTATGTTTATTATACCACAACTTTCCCCATCGTCAAGCAACACAAGCACCCCGCCCCCGAACTTCCACCGCCATGCCCGCTAAATGCGCGCTGCACTTCGTTTGCGCACATCAAGAAGTCAGGCATGTGTCGCACTAAACTTGCGCGGCGCTCGCGCTTGCGCTCGTTAAGTGCTCTCACGACGGAAGCCCGGGGGCTGTTGCTATGGAAAAGTTCTGTTTTACCGCAAGGATAATTCAAGCTGTTTGTCCAGCGAGGCGGCGGCGCGAATCAAAAAATCCAGCGAAGGATTGTAGGTTCCGCTTTCCAGCCTGCTGATGTTCGACTTGCTTGTTCCCATACGGGCGGCCATTTCCGCCTGCGTAATATTTTGTTCCTTCCGGGCGTTAATCAGTCGGGCAATCAATGCATACCGAGGCTTCAATCGGTCATATTCCGCCTGATATTCCTTATCCTCGGCCAGCATCGCCCTGACCTTCGCCGCGCTGACGCTTGCTTTGCTCATTGTCCTCTCTCCTTTCAAAATCCCCGTTTTCCTTTTGGTAATAGTCAATATGCCATTCCATGCCATCGCCTCTTTAAGTGAATATTATCATATACGATAACTTTTTGCAAAATAAAAATCAGGACATACAATGGGAACAGGCAACCGACGGGAACCGCTAACCAGCAAACCAAGTCAACATAGCAACCAATAAAAGAAACAAAACATAGCAAACCGCCCCCGAACTTCCAAAATCGGAAGCCCGGGGGCGGTGCTTTTCTTTTATATTTTTTTCACTTTCCCACCGGAGTAATCGGCGCGTATTTTTGCATCAGGCCTTTGATTCCCTGATCTGGGAACGCGATCTTCAATACGGTTTCCTCGCCTTTTCCCTCCACGGATATGACCGTGCCGACGCCCCATTTGCCATGCTTCGCCTTGTCGCCCGGTCTCCAGCGGACGCTCATATCCGGCCGGATGGTTTCCGATTTCCCGCTCGGCTTCGCAGGAGCCGGCGGCGCTTTCTTCCGTTCCATTTCCTGCCATGCGTCGAAGCCGGATTTCGCTTGCCCGAACGGACTTGCATAACTCTTTTGCCGCTGCTCCTGCCGGGGGGCGAAAAAGTCATTCGCCTCGACTTCCCGCAGATACGTCGGCGGGATTTCCGCAAGGAAGCGGGACGGCGGGAACGAAGTAATATTCCCGTAAATCATTCGTTGCTTCGCGTGGGTCATATAAAGCTTTTTCTGTGCCCGCGTGATGCCGACATAGCAGGCGCGGCGCTCTTCCTCCAGCTCCTCGGGTTCCATCAGCGTGCGCGAATGAGGGAAAATCCCCTCCTCCATTCCGGCCATGAATACGACGGGGAACTCCAGTCCTTTCGCCGCGTGCAGCGTCATCAACGTGACGCGCTCGTCCTCCAGGTCGGCATTATCAATATCGGAAATCAGGGCAATATGATTCAGGAACTCCTCCAATGTCGGATTATCGCTGGTCGCCTCGAAATCCTTGGCCACGCCGACAAATTCCCGCAGGTTTTCGATACGGGCCTGATTTTCCGGCTTGTCCTCCGCTTCCAGCTCGCGGATATAGCCCGTGGCGTCCAAGATTTGCTCGACAAATTCCGACACAGGCACGGCGTCCATTTGCGCCAGCAAGTCGAACATCATCATCGCGAATGCTTCCAACGGCTTTTTCGTCCGCGCGGTGAGCCCCGGTATCTCATCCAACGCCTCGGGACTCGATATCACGTCGAACAGGCTCATATCCCGTTCCGCCGCGTACGCGCCAAGCTTTGCCATGCTCGTATCCCCCAAGCCGCGCTTCGGCACGTTGATGATCCTGAGCAGGCTCAAGGTGTCCAACGGGTTGAAAATGACGTGCAGGTAGGCGATGATATCCTTGATTTCCTTGCGGTCGTAAAATTTCAGGCCTCCGACCATCGTGTAGGGAACGCCCAGCTTCATGAAGCCTTCCTCGATGGCGCGGGACTGCACGTTTGTCCGATACAGCACGGCGTAATCCCCATAGTTGTTCCCCGTCGCCCGCATCTGGTTCATGATCTCCCGCGCGATGTACGCGGCCTCGTCGCGCTCGTCCGCCGCGCAATACGAAACAATCGGTTCGCCCTCGGCATTCTGCGTCCAGAGTTTTTTCGGCTTGCGGTTCCGGTTGTTCTCGATGACGGCATTAGCGGCGGCAAGGATTGTCTTCGTCGATCGATAGTTCTGCTCCAGCCGGATCACTTCCGCATCCGGATAGTCCTTCTCGAAGTCCAGGATGTTGCTGATATCCGCGCCGCGCCAGCCGTAAATCGACTGGTCCGCGTCCCCGACGACGCAGAGATTCCGATGCGCCGACGCCAAAAGCCTCGTGAGCTGGTATTGCGCCCCGTTCGTATCCTGATACTCGTCCACAAGGATATACTGGAAACGCTTCCGGTATTTTTCCCGCACTTCCTCCTTCGTCTTCAGCAGCTCCACCGCGAGCATCAGAAGGTCGTCAAAATCCAGCGCGTTGTTTTTGTGGAGAACGCGCTGATATTCAATATAAATCTCGGCAATCTTCTTGCGATGGAAATTTTCCGCCTCCTGCATCAGCGCGTCCGGCGTCAGCGTCCGGTTCTTGGCGTCGGAGATCGTCGCCTGCACCTGGGCGGGCGGATACTGCTTCTCGTCGAGATTCATCTCCTTCAGGCACTGCTTGACAACGGCCTTGGAATCCGAGGCGTCATAGATGACGAAATTCTTGTTGTAGCCGTCCAGGGCGTCAATCTCATAGCGCAGAAGCCGCGCACAGAACGAATGGAACGTGCTGAGCCATATCTGCTTTGCCGTATCTCCCACGAGCCGGTTCACGCGTTCCTTCATTTCCGCCGCAGCCTTGTTTGTGAAGGTGATAGCGAGAATCCGGTACGGCTGCACGCCATGCGCCAAAAGATTGGCAATGCGGCAGGTCAGTACCTTTGTTTTTCCCGATCCCGCGCCCGCCATAATGAGCAGCGGCCCCGAGAAATGTTCGACAGCCTTCCGCTGCATCGGATTCAACTGATCCAAAATCGCGTCCAAAATTATTTCTCCCTTTCGAAAAGAAAAGGCCGCCCCACGCCAAGCATAGAGGCGACCTTTTCGCAATCACTTCTGCAAAAGCTTTACCGCTTCCGTCAGCGGCGGTATGATCTGCTTCTTTCGTGACATGACGCCCGGCAGGTAGATCGAGTCTCCCGACGCGTCCTTCATGAACGCCTGCCCGATCAGAGTCTTCGGCGAGCCCACATAAAGAAGCTCCGTACTCTCCTGCAAGATGTCCGTCACCATCAGCAGGCACATATCGAAATTGTCCGTCTCGCAAATGGCCTGCATGCTCTCCAAAAGTTCCGGCTTCATCTTCATGGCTTCCTCGGTATCCATGACGGAAATCTGGCTGACCAGGACCCGGTAATCGCCAATCTGGAATTCCTTCATATCGTTTTTCGCGATTTCCGCCGGCTTCATATCGCTGATGCTGGCTCCTGCCTTCAAAAGCTCCATGCCGTATTTCTGGATCTGAACGCCGGCGATTTCCGCCAGACGTTCCGCGGTAATCTTGTCATAACCTGTGCAGGTCGGCGACTTGAAAAGCACCGTATCGGAAATGATAGCCGAGAGCAGAAGTCCCGCGACTTCCCTGGAAATCTCGATTTCCTTCTGCCAGTACATATTGGCGACAATCGTGGCCGTGCAGCCGACAGGCTCCTCGCGGATATAAATCGGCTCGCCTGTCTGCATACCGCCGAGACGGTGATGGTCGACAATCTCGACAATCTTCGCCGACTCGATCCCCTCCACCGCCTGTCCGCGCTCATTGTGATCGACGAGAATGACACGCTCGGGATCGGGAAGCATCAGCTTGTCGCGGCTGACGATGCCGACGAGACGCTCGTTGTCGACGACCGGATAATTGCGGAATTTCGACGACTCGATCGTGCCCCGGATATCGCTCAAACGCTGATGGGACTGGAACGCCGTCAATTTCTTCTGCATGATATGGCCGACCGGGATGCTCTGGTTGATCAGGCGCGCCGCCGTGAAAGTATCCAGCGGCGTGCGGACGATCATCGCGTGAGTGCGGCGCGCGTCCTGCTTGACAATCTCCGGGATATTGCCGCTGTTCGTGACAATCAGGCAGGCGATGTTGTGCAGCAGGCATTCCTGCATCGAAGCGTACTGTCCTTCCCCGACGAGCACGACGTCTCCCTGGGACACCCATTTCTTGATGGTCGTTTTGCTGCCCGCCGCGATATGCACCTTGCCCTTGACGAGAGCCGTTTCGTCGCTGTCGACGACAATCTCGCCTTCGATGATGTCGACAATCGCCTTCAGGGAAACGGCGGAGTCCCCAAGGTCTTGCATATTCAGCTCTTCAAAATACCGCTGCGCCAAATCGCTCACGGTGACGATGCCGACCATGCGGCCGTCGCCGTCCGTGACCGGAACGGAGCGGAGATTGTTTTCCTGCAAAACGCGGCCGAGATAGCGCAGATTGTCCGTTGCCTTGACGACCGCCTGGCATTCCAGCATGATATCCTTGACGCGGGGGTACAAGTCCACGATCAGCATCGGCGCCTCAACCTTGAAATAATCGAGCGCGTACTGCGTCTCCGCATTGACTTGTCCAGCGCGGGCCGCAATCGCGTCCTCCCCCAGTTTTTGCTTCAGCGCAGCATAGGCAATCGCGGAACAGATGGAATCCGTATCAGGATTACGGTGTCCGATGACATATACAGGCTTCGTATTTCCCATTGTGCCCTCCTCTTGTATTTCATCTGCTCATAATACATATATTTTCTTAGATAATTATAGCATAACCCGAAAAAGTATCAACTTTCTTTTGTCCGTCCGAATCAACGCAGCTTTTTTCCGGTGCCGTGCTCCCAAAGCTCACGCAACACTTCGGAAACCTTCATCGTCGTCAGGTCGGGCGTGTCGATCACATATTGCAGCATATCGGCAATCTCCTCGGGGTCCGCGTGGCGAAACGTCGCCCGTCCGTCGAGATCCTCCAGCGTTTCCAGCAACTCATCCGCGATATCCGCCATATCCTCACGGCTGTAATACCATTCGATGATTGGCCGGTAATCACCCCGATAGCCTGAAGTCTCGCGCAAAACCTGAATCTCGTCATCGGGCAAAAGGTCTCCTTTGGATACCAGTTCATTCAATTCGGAAATCAGTTCGCGATACCGATACGGATTTTTTTTCATTGGATGACCTCCCCGCCTGACGCATTCCGGAAAATATGCTACAATCGGATAAACAAACAAAAAAGGAGCTTTTATGATGATTCGCCACGCCTCTGCCATTTCCCTGCCGAATATCCGGTTGGATTTTTCCCAAAAAACATTTCGCGAGGAATATTTGCTTGTCGCCGGCGGCCGCGAGCCCGCCGCTTCATGGTTGCACGAGGCAGCCAAGGAACGTGTCCTTTTCGGCATCGACAAGGGCGCCGACGCGTGCCGCGCGGCAGGGGCACTTCCCTCGCTTTATATCGGCGACAGCGACAGCGTCAATCCCGATACTTTGGAATGGATCAATAACGCCCATGTCGAGACAAAACGCTTCCCCACAGAAAAGGACAAAACGGATACGCAGCTTGCGCTCGACCTTTTAGCGGAAAAACATGACGCTTTCGTCATTCTTTCCGGAGGATTCGGCGGACGGTTCGATCACGCGTTCAGTCTATTGTACGCATTGGTCGGGACAAATCTGCATGGCTGCATCGCGGACGACTGCGAATTTCTGCTCATCCTGCGCGACGAGGACGCGGTCACGCTTCATTTGTCCTCGATTCCAAAAAGTATTTCCCTTCTTCCGCTTTCTCCCGTTTGCAGCGGTGTCAGTATCGACGGCGTACATTGGCCGCTGACCGGCGCCACGCTGCGGCAGCATGAGCCGTACGCGATCAGCAATCGCCTTTCCTCTTCCGACCATCGCATTGCCATCAAAAACGGCAAAGGAATTCTCGCGCTCTATCTTTGCTGGGATGAAGCAGCGTTATAACGCTGGCGAAAAGCCTCGTACAAGACAATCGCCGCCGACGTGGCCACATTCAGGGACTCCGCCTTGCCATCCATCGGGATATAGATAGGCTCGGCTCCGTCCAGAATATCGCCGGAAACGCCGTTCCCCTCATTCCCGAAAACGACGGCGGACGCTTTGCAAAAATCCCTGGCGAAATAAGGCGTCGCCTCTTTGTCCAGTAACGCCGCATAGCAGGAAATCCCGTGCTTCTTCGCGAATGTCATCCAGTCTGAACCTTTTACATCGGGGACAACCGGCAAATGGAAAAGTGAGCCCATGGACGACCGCACGACCTTGTCCGAAAAAAGATCGACGGTTCCTTCCATCGCTATGACTCCCGAACATCCGGCGGCGTCGGCAGTGCGGATGATCGTTCCGGCATTCCCCGGATCCTGTATCCGGTCCAAAACGACAAATAATGCGTCGTTCCCTGCATCCAGCTTTGAAAGGAAGTTTTGCACCGTTTTCATGACGAGCAGGATACCCTGCGGTGATTCTGTCGCTGAAGCCTTCTTATACACATTCGGCGGCACGACATAGACTGGGCACGCCTGTTCCCGCAGTATTCCGAGAATCCCCTGCACGCGTTCATTGGCAAGCGCAGGTTCGGCCACGATGCAAAAGGACAGCGGCCATCCAGAAAGCGCCGCCGTTTCCGCCAGGCGAACGCCTTCCGCTACGAACTCCCCGCGACGCTCGCGCTCTTTGCGCTGATGCAGCGAAGCTGCCAGCTTGATTTTCGCATTTGACGCGCTCTCGATCCGTTCCATGACGTGCTCCCTTAGGAACTGTCGAAAAATAACCTATACATTTAGCTTGTCTAAATTTCCGTGTGCGTCGTTGTCGTCGGTCGCCGTA
>CAMVIO010000091.1 GCA_947167555.1 uncultured Selenomonadales bacterium | reverse complement strand
CTTTGATATTTGAATCCGCCAAACAAAAGGAAAAATAAGAGACCGTGTCCCGTGATGACAGGAATTTCATATTTCCCGAGCATAGACGAATACGCGGTTCCTGCCGCAACGGCAAGAATCAAGACGGCAAGCAAACTGCTGATCTCCATCAGCTTCAGATTTGCCATACCTGCAACATTTACCAACGGTAGAAAAACGGAAATGCCTGCTAGCACGGAAGCTCCCAGTAGAGCATGATTCAGCCCGCCTTTATTGACGCCGGCTTTGAACGCCTCTACGTCGATATTGATGTTGTTGGAAGCCGACGGCTGATTCGTCTGCGCAGAGACGCTTTGTGGCTGCGCGGGAGAGGTATTCATTTGCTGTTGCTGCATGGGCGGCGTGCTTGCCTGTTGCGGTTGCGCAGCTTGAGGCGTGCCACATTTTTGGCAAAACATGGCGTCCATTGGAAGCGACGCACCGCAATGGAGGCAGAACTTCTGCGCGGGTTGCACCGCTGGCGCAGAAACCGCTTGCGGCGCAGGGGCTATTGGTTTTGCGGGTGTCTCCTCGCTTGGAGCTTCTGCGACAGGCGATTCCGTTTTCAGAGGCTCTTTTTTCGGTATTTCAGTCACAGGGATGGGGGCTTTGGGCGTGTCCTTTTCTGGAATGGGTGACGCCGTATCGAAAGATTCTAGCGTTTTCTCATCCTGTATTGCTTCCGTGTTTAATGGTTCTTCTTTCATGACTTCGGCTTGCGGAGGTTCCGAAGCTCCTTCCATCGGAGTTTCGTTTTGCGGCGTTTCCTCTTGTTTGGGTAATGGCGTACCACACTCCGAGCAGAAAAGCGCGTCGTCCTCAAGCTCCGCGCCGCATTTGGCGCAAAACTTTTTAGCATCAGTTTCCATTTGTATTTCCTCTTTTCTTATTCGTTGCGATTATCAAAATTTTGCTGCGAGCAAAACTCAACCATCAACACCTTGTTGCATCAAGCTCAAATCCCAAGTTGCGCATAAAACTCTTCTTTGATGACGCGCAACTTCCTTTTAAGCGCTGGGTTATAGCCTTCCGTATCATCAAAGAAACGCATGTTATAGGCGGATACAAAAGCGACTTCCGCCGCATTCGGGATTAGCGGATCCCCGTCTGCATGGGTATGTTGACGATTGATATCCCACATTTTCCATGAATTATCACGTCCTGAATAACGATAAACAATCTTCCGATTCCAGTCATAGCGGAATTGAAAGAGGCCTGCGCGGCCGATTGTATAGGGGCTTCCAACGTACGTTTTATATTGCTTGTAATACTCTTCAGAAAATGTAACAGTTACAACATTGATTGCAATCTGGTATTCCGGCGGTGCATATTGCTGAGTGACGACAGATCCTCTGTCCGCATATCGGCCAACCCCCATATGGGCGTCAACCAAGACGAGATTGCCATCCTCTAAAGTTTCAGGATATGGGCTTTGGGCAAAAGCGGAAACGGAAAACAATACCATCATTGCCAATATTAATACTTGGATTTTGAAGTAATTACGCATAAGCAAATTCCTCCTTTAATGGTGTTCATAATGGTCGATATATCTTATTTTGCCGTTCGGCGTTCAATCTCAAAAACTTTGCGGCGGCATTTGTCCAAGCATTAACTGTCTGTTGTATTTTTCCACTGCTGAGTAAGCCCAAAACATGCTCACGGGCACGGTAATAAAATATCCAAAGCCCAATGTCAAAGGAACAAGAACGATGGCCACGCAAATCATAATCAATCCGGCTTTGACGGATGCGTATAAAAGTCCCAACGGGCCGAAGAGGAACGTGAGAATCAATGCAAGTCCCATGCTTTTCGGCGACTGTGCAATAATCATTTGCGGCTGGGGCGGATAGCCCGGTTGCATCTGCTGTTGCGGATACCCTTGCGGTTGTTGAAATTGTGGCGGTTGCTGCGGAAAAACTGGCGCAGGAGGAACGTTCGCCTGCACGGCAGGAGATACCGGAGGATGATTTACCGGAGGAGTTGCCATATCTGCCTTGTTCTGCTTCGTGCCGCATGAGGAGCAGAATACCGCATCCGGCTCAAGTTCAGCTCCGCATTTCATGCAAAATTTTTTGGTATTTTCATTGGTGTCCATATTGTTTACCGCCTTTCTTGGTGTATTTTGTACTTTATCTTCCGCCACTGCCGAAACAGCATTGCTGACATTGGATTTGCACAGTATTTATGAGTTGGAAGGACGGTACTTGGACGGTTTTTGTCCTTGGTTCATGATTTCCTGCACATCCTTATAAAGTTGAAGATTATTGTTGTCAATGGCGATTTGAAGTCCGTCCCGTCCTTTTTTGTCTTTTGCGCCAAGGTCGGCGCCCCCAGCGGCAAATACACGCGCCATTACAATGTTATTGTGATCGATGGATTTTAAAAATGGCGTAAAGCCTTCTGCATCCTTGTTTTCAAGGTATGCGCCTTTTTCTATTAAAAGCTGTACCACGGGAGTATCACGTTCCGGTGATTTTCTGCCTGCACAGTTGTTAATGGCCATGACCTTTACGCCATCGTTCCTGCTTGTGTATCCATTGACGTCGGCTCCTTCGTTCAACAAAAACTGAATGATGTTGATATCCGTGGATGCCGACCTTGTCGCACATTCCAAATAACAAAAGCGATTGTTGTTGTAATCGTAGTAGCCGTTGACGTCCGCGCCGTTTTGGCGAAGAAATTGCAGCATATCCATATTTTTTCCCTGCAACGCAATGGAAAAAGCGGTCGCGCTGGACGAATAAGAACCGATTCCGGGCCATACCCCATCGACGTCGACCCCTTTTTTCAACATCTGGGTCGCCGTCCCGATGTCGTTGTTCTTTACCGCTAAAATGAATAGTTTTTCATCTGCGGTGGGGTTTTGGTGCGCGTGCTTTTGGTTCGATAGTTCACTGGTAGAGGGGGCGCCGTTCGTGTTGTCGCCTTTTTTTGCGTCTGTTTCTTTTTTTCCTTCGGGTGCGGGGGCTGGCGTTTCGATAGTTGTTTTGTTGCTTTCATTACTGTTTCCGCCTATCAAGCCGTTGAACACGTTGCCAACGCCCATTTGTTGAACGGCGGGAATAGCAAATGGCATTGCCGCAGCCACGACTGCCACAAGAATCAAGGCGACAAAGAATCTTTTTTTCATCGGCGAGTCCTCCCTGCAAATTATCAATCTTTACGAATTACTTTTTCGCCGTGTCTCCTCCCTGCGCTTGTTCGCTATTCGCTGCCTTTTGCGCAGCTTTCTCCTGACTGCTCGCGTTCTTCTCCGTCTGCCCCTGCACAGCGGATTGCAAACTGTTTTTCGCACTCTGCGCGGCGTCCATCGTCATGCTTGCGCCCTTATGCAAAAGCTCTTTCAGCGCAGTGCCGTCATCCGTCGTAAAGGTTTGCAATTCCGCTTCCTGTTCCGGGTTGTAATACGGAGCCTCGTTGAAGTTGAGCGATTTAGCGTAAAGAACCTCTGGGATGGTCGAAATCAGCCCATTGTAAACGGAAACCGCTTCATTGTAAGTAAAACGACACTGTTGTAGTTGGGTTTGGATATTCGAGACCTCCCACATCAACGATTGATAATTCTGATTCGCCTGCAAGGCCGGATAGCTTTGCGCCAAGGCCTGGATATTGATCATCGCATTATTTGTGGACTTGACCATTTCCGTGAGGTTGCTGGAAATGGTCAAATGAACCAATTTTTCATGTGCGGCATAATTCGCCACGATTTCCTGCAACTTATTGATGCAATCCGCATACTTTTGAAGCAGCGCCAGAATATTTGATTGCCATTTCTTGACATTCTGCGCACTTTTCTGTAGGCGGTTGTAAGAAAAGACAAATACGCCTACCAAAATCAGCAAAATGAAAATCAGATTTCCAAGCGTCTCCATGATTAAGCTCCACCTTTCTATGGCTGGAATCTTTTATCGGGGTAATTTGTCTACACGTCCCGAAATATCAATAACACTTTGCCCCAAAGATTCTATTTCTTCTTGCAAGACTTTCATTTTATCCATCTCTTCTGGGGTGAAATCACGATTCAATGCGAAGCGACTATATATCTCAATCATTTTATCGTATCTAGTATTCATGACTTGCAGCAGATCACCGCAAATTTCCTTTTCATCGAACGAAAGATGGCTCAAATTGCCAAGAAGATTCTCCGGGTTCACAGAGTCTTTGATTTTTTTCACGGCATCGAGATAGTTTTTTAAAATCGCGGAATATTCAGCGCCACTCGCTACGCCCGGATGGTCTTTCATATACCGGTCAAGAGGTTCGTTCGCTTTCCTCTCTGCCCTTGCGGCTTTGATTACGACGTCATTGAAATTGTTAAGCTCCTGGATTCGCGTGTTCTGATTTGATTTATTCTCGAAGGTCACAAGCTCATCGTCTCCGGAAGCGTTGCCGCCGTTTTCGGAAGTGCGATGTTGAGGTTGCGGCTTGGATGGCTGATATTGGGACGGCTGCTGACCTCGGTTCATAAGTTCCTCTACTTGCTTGTAAAACTGGAGATCGCGCGAATCAAGCGCAATCTGCAATGCATTCCGCCCTTTCTTGTCTTTTGCATTGATATTTGCACCCCCGTCAGCCAAAACATTCATCACTCGTACAAATTTGTATTCGACGGCTCGGAGAAACGGGGTATTTCCATCAAATCCCCTATTTTCCGTATAAGCACCATGTTCTAATAGAAATTGCACGCGAACACAATCGTCATCTTCGTAAACATCATTTATCGAACTCGGAAAATTATCGAGGGGAAGGTTTTTATCCCCCACCTTTCCTCGATCAGAAGATCCGTTAATATCAGCTCCCCAGTCGAGCAAAAATTGTGCGAGATCAATGTTATCATATACATGATTCAAACAGTTCAATGACATGACATATTCAAAATATGATATATGTCGATTGTCATACATATAAAATCCTGTCACATCCGCACCATTTTCTAACAAGAATTGCATCATCTCTCGATTATTATTTTGAATGGCAATCAATAAAGCTGTTTTGCTCTGACGATTGTAAGAACTATAATATCCACTTGGCCATACCCCATTCACATCGACTCCCGCATTCAACATTTCTCTTGCTGTGCCAATGTCGTTCTTTTCCACTGCCAACATAAACAGTTTTTCATGGTCGTTCGGGTTCGGATGTGCGTGCTGTTGATTCGACAATCCGCCAAGCGATCCACCGCCGTTTCCGCCGCCGCTGCTCCCGCCGCTGCCGCCTCCGTTCAGTATGCCGCCAATTACGCCGCCGATGACACTTCCCCACCCAGCGTGGGCAACAGGCGTCGCAATAGGCGTCGCCGAAAACAGAACAGCGGCGACTGTCGTCGCCGCGCAAAATTTACGAAGATGTTTCTTCATGATAGAGAGCCTCCTTTATGTTTGTGGCAGGCAAAGAGCACGATTGCCTGCCGAACGGGCATATACTTTTGGACAATACGTCCAGCATAACACTATAGGCCATAGCAATATAAACGTAATAATTATTTCATTTCATGCTGATAGTATATTAGACGTATTGTCTAAAGTCAATTAAGATTTAATTAAGATTCGCCGTTTTGTCCAATTCCTTGTATCCCCCCATACTATACTATAATGCTTCCATGTAGGAGGGGAGCGCTTTGGACTTTGGGGCAAGGATTCGCTCGGCACGCGAGCGGCTTGGTATCACGCGGGATGAATTTGCCAAGAAAATCAATATTCAATATTACACACTTGCAAAATACGAGGCGAGCGCTCGTGAACCGGATTTTGAAACGCTCGTATTACTTGCCAATACGCTTCACGTTTCTACTGACTACATTCTCGGCTGCACGGAAGAACAAGTTCACTTGAAGCAGAAAGGCTTTGACGCGGATGCGGAAATTTTGCTGCTGAAATACCAGACGCTCTCCGAGGACGCCAAAGAGCGAATCCAAAACCAAATTTCCTTTGAGTATGCGCAGCAACGCGCACGGGAAAGAAAACCATAAACCGAGCGCAGCAAAGAATGCCTGCCCCCACAACGATATTTGACAGATTCTTTTTTGCAGTATATACTTCAAGTATATACTGCAGGTGAGGCGATCAAAATGTTGAAGGCAAAAGTTTTTCAGAGCGGAAACAGCCAAGCGATACGTATACCAAAAGAGATGCAGACAGATCAAACCGAGTTCATTATCAAAAAATATGGAAACTGCTATTATCTGATTCCGGTAGACGATCCGCAAGCCTTGTTAAAACAGAGCCTTGGACAAATGGATAAAGACACGCCATTCGAGAGAGAACAGCCGATGCTGACCGATCTGTCTGAAAGAGAGGCCATGGGATGTTTTTGATAGATACAAATATTTGCATCTACGCAATGAAAGGGACATTCCCTTCATTAGGTCAAAGACTTCTCGAAGAGCAGAAATCGATTTTTGTTTCTTCCGTTACTGTGGGCGAACTGGAATATGGCGCGGCCAAGAGTCGCTGGGGAGAGCGTACAAGACAGATTTTCCAAGCTTTTCTTGCAAATTACGAGATTATTCCGTTTGACGAAATGGACGCTATTTATTTTGGTAAGCTGCGGGCAGAGCTTGCATCCCGCGGTACTCCGATCGGGGTCTATGACGCAATGATAGGCGCTCAAGGCGTCGCCAGGAATCTAGTTGTCGTAACGCATAATACGAAAGAATTTTGCCGTATTCCCGGCTTGCGCGTGGAAGATTGGGCTGAATGAACAGCACAAATGGTATATATCTGTGTACACGCAGCAACGCGCACGCGAAAGAAAACCATAAACCGCACACACAAAAATGCCTATCCAACAACGGGACAGGCGTTTTTGTTTTTCATTTTATTTTCAGGTTATGTTCGTTTGTTTCACGTGAAACATTTTTTCGCTTTCGAAATGTATTTGCAGCAAGTGTTGTTTTGCCCTGCCTTTTGCGATACAATAATTAGTAAGGAGGGATTCATCATGCAATCCGTTATGATGGAAGATGCTCTTCCCATCACCGCTTTTGGCGAATCGGCCGGAAAAATCTTTGCCGATATTCAAAAGAACGGAAGGAGAGTTATCGTTGATAATGACCGTCCCGCTTTTGTCGTCCAGACGGCCGAAGACTACGAGAGAACAATGGATTTGCTCGAAGATTTACGTGTCGAGCATATCGCGGCTGAACGTCTTTCCAAACCTCGCGGCAAAGGAACATCTTTTGAAGACGTTCTTACCGAATTCGGCGTGACCGAAAAGGATTTGGAAGGATGGGAGGACGTGGAAATCGAATGAGCGAGCCGCATTGGAAAATCATCTTGAGCGATGAAGCTAAGGAGGATATGCGTTCGCTTGACGGAAGCCAACGTGTGGAGGTTTTCCGCTCCATAAAGAAGGTTAGCCAAAATCCTCTGCCGTACAATGAAGGCGGATATGGAAAACCGCTGGGAAACAAAAAAGGAAGCGAGCTTGCCGGGTGCCTGAAGATCAAGCTCCGCCGTCTGGGCATTCGTATTGTTTATATCCTGCATCGCACGGAATGCGGTATGGAAATTATTGTCGTCGGCGTGAGGTCCGGTTCCAAAGTATATGATATAGCATCCGAACGACTGAAAAAACGGAAGTGAAGCCGTCTTCGCACTAGTATTCATCTATTTTTCATGTTATGTTCGTTTGTTTCACGTGAAACATTTTTTCGCTTTTCTCCATA
>CAMVIO010000090.1 GCA_947167555.1 uncultured Selenomonadales bacterium | reverse complement strand
CCGACGGACAGGCGGATCAGCCCGTCCGTGATGCCGACCGCTTCCCGCGTTTCTTTCGGGATCGCGGCGTGGGTCATGGTCGCCGGGTGGCAGACGAGGCTCTCGACGCCGCCGAGGCTTTCCGCCAATGTAACGACGTGGAGCGCGGGGAAAAACTTGCGGATGTCGCGGTCCGGCGCAAGCTCGAAGGAAACCATCGCGCCGCCGTTCCTTGCTTGCTTTTTCTGCACGTCATGCCCCTGCGCCGTTTCGAGTCCCGGATAATAGACTTTCTTGACGGCGGGATGCGCGGCGAGATGACGGGCAATCTTTTCCGCGTTCTCCGTGTGCCTGTCCATGCGGACGGCGAGGGTGCGGACGCCGCGAATCAAGAGGAACGAATCGAAAGGCGCCAGCACGCCGCCCGTGGAATTCTGGATGAACGCGAGGCGCTCCGCGAGGGCCGCGTCCTTGACCACGACGAGACCCGCCACAAGATCGCTGTGGCCGCCGAGGTATTTTGTCGCGCTGTGCAGCACGATATCCGCGCCGAGGTCGAGAGGGCGCTGCAGATACGGCGTCATGAAGGTGTTGTCGACGATGACCGTCGCGCCGTGCTCATGGGCGATTTTCGCCGTCGATTCGATGTCCGTGACCGTCAGCAGCGGATTCGCCGGACTCTCGATCAATATTGCTTTCGTCTGCGGTGTGAAGGCCGCTTCAAAGGCTTTCGGATTCGTGGTGTCCGCCAGCGAGAACGTGACGCCGAAATGCTTGAAAACTTTGTCCATCAGGCGGAAGGTGCCGCCGTAGACGTTTTCCGAAAGCAGGATGTGGTCGCCGCTCTCGAAAAGACTTAAAACCGCGGTCTCCGCCGCCAGCCCCGAAGCAAAGGCGAAGCCTGCCGTGCCGTGCTCGAGATCCGCGATCAGTGATTCGAGAGCCGCCCGCGTCGGATTGCCCGTGCGCGAATACTCCCATTTCGGCGCACCGCCGATATTTTCCTGCGCATAGGTCGAGGTCTGGTAAATCGGCACGTTCACCGAGCCCGTGCCGCCGTCCTCATGGACGCCCCCATGGATCAGCGCCGTCGAAAATCTCATACCGCTCATATCGGATTCCATATAAATTCCCTCCAAATCTATGTCAATTCATCGGCTGTTTTTCCGCCAGGATAAAATGGATATTCTCAAACGCCTGCCGCTGGCCCGTCCCGTGACCGAAGAACCGCTGCTGGACGCCGGACGGCGGCTCATGCTCGCTGACCGCGAAGCCCGCCTCGTGAAGCGCGCGCCAGATCTCGTCCAGCGTGCAGCCCGGCTGCATCGGCTCGCCGAGGCTCTCCGTGATGGCCGCCAGCTCCCGCACACGCTCCGGCGCGCGCTTGGAAAAAGTCGTCTCATCGGGAAAATCGAAAACGAACTGATCTCCCGCCGTCGCCAAAGCCCCGATCTCTCCAAGGAAATGCGACAACACCGGATAGGACAGATAATAGGCCACGCCCAGCAACGAGAAGAACGTGGGCGTTTTCATGGAAAATCCCGCCGCCATCAGCCGTTCCTCAAGCTCGTCCTTGGCGAAGTCCACCGGAACGAAATGGATTTTGCCCGCCGATTTCCATGCCAGTTCTTTCAGGCGTTCCTGCTTGTAGGCCTGGGTTTTCGGCAAATCCAGCTCAAAAACGGTAATCGCGGGATTCGCGTTCCGATAGGCGAAGGTGTCCATCCCCGCGCCGCAGATCACATATTGCACGCGCCCGTGGGCTTTCGCGAAATTCTCCAACGCCTCCTCCGCAAAGGCCAGTCGCGGCAGCGTCACCGGAGTGAAGCAGCGATCCAGCGCCTCAAAGAGCCAGACGTTCTCAAAACCATATCTGGGCTTTGTGGGAAGCGCTGAAAACGCCTCGCGCAAGAGTCCGTCAAGACGCGCGTACTCTTCGCGTCCAATGATGTCGTAAGCCAAATAATCGTCGAATATCTTTTCCTGCCCCATCGTCGAGTGGTAGGCGCGCGCAAAGGAGCAGAGCTTCGCGGTGATGCTTTCCTGCGCCGTAATCATAGAGAACTCCTCCTATCTATTCTTCACGACTTCCGTCATGGCCGCTATATTCCCCACCGGCGTCTTCGTCGAAAGCCCACAGGCCGGGGAAATGATGTCGATACCGTCCGCCACGAGCTTTTCCGTCACCGTCCGGATTGTTTCCGGCTCCTGCAGCTGGAGCGCGAAGGTGCTGACGTTGCCCATGACCGTCAGGCCGTCGTATTCCGCCTTGATGGCTTTCAGATTCACCATCGCGTCGGTGCTGACCGCGTCGCTGTGAAGCTCGGGCAAATACTTTTTCACCGCTTCCATGCGCCCGCAGATATGGATGATGGCCTTCGCGCCGCGCCCATGAATCTCGTCCGCGAGCCGGTTCAGATACGGCACCGCGTAGTCGCCGAACATCTTCGGCCCGAGGATCTCGCCCGTCGCCGTCGGATCGGCAATCGTGATGACGGGGAAACCGCTCTCGATCAGCACGCCCGCATATTCCGCCAGAAAATCCGTCACATAATCCAAGACGCGGTGGGCGTTCGTCTTGTCCTTGCGAAGTTCCTTCAGGAACGTCATCGGGTCGACGATGGACGCCGCCGTGGAAATCGGCCCGGTCAGGCTGCCGATGACAGGCACCTCCGGATTTTGCTCCGCAATCGTCTGTCCTGCTTTCGCGATCGCCTCGACGCGTCCCTCTCGCACAAGCTGCTTCACGTCGCGGACTTCCACATCGGCGACGGAGGCGTAGCGTTCCTTCGCAATCTTCGGCTCGCAGACCGGCGTCCCGAAATCGATCTCGCTGCCCAGCACCTCGGCCTCCACCGTCATACAGTACGGGATGCCGAAATTCTCGAAGCCCGTCTTTTCTTCCACCGCCGACGAGAGCCGCGTCATGGCCTCGGCGTCGGGATGAACCTTCGGGAAGGAAAGCCCGAGCCCCTCGATCACATCCACCGTCGCGCTGTTCATCATGCCGCCGGGGCAAATCACCGGCGCACGGTCCACGCTTTGCTTTGAAAGAACGCGAAGCAAGCGTTCCTTCGGGGAAAGGTCGTTCATATCCGTCCCCCCTTACGCTACGAGTTCCCGGGCGAGACGCGCCGCCTCCGCCGCGTTCACCGCGTAAACGTCCGCGCCAATCTTTTCCGCGAAGGCCGGAGAAATCGGGCCGCCGCCCACCACGACCTTGAAGTTGCCGCGCTTGGCTTCTTTTTCCAAGACCTCCAGGACCTCCCGCATCGCGGGCATCGCCGTCGTCATCAGCGTCGCCAGCGCGATAATCTCCGCGTGGTGCTCCTCCGCCGCCCTGACAAACTCGGCGGCTGGAATGTCGCGCCCGAGATCGACCACGTCGAAGCCCGCGCTTTCCAGCATGATCTTCACAAGGTTCTTGCCGATGTCGTGGGTGTCGCCCTCGACGACTCCAATCACCACCGTGTGGCGCACGCTGTCTTCGCGCTTCTTTATATGCGGGCGCAGGATCTCGATGCCCGCGTACATCGCGTCGGAACAAAGCAGAAGCTCCGGAATGAAATATTCCTCTTCCTCGTAAAGCCGCCCGACTTCCTCCATGCCGGCGGACAGCCCCTTCTCGATGGCCTCGTAAGCGTCAAAGCCCTCGTCGACAACCGCCTGCGCCAGCTCCCGCGCCAAATCCTCGTCCATATCCACGACTGCATCCGAAAGCCCCTTGTGCAGCTCTTCTTCTCTTGCCATTGCTCATCACTCCTTGTTTGTATAGAAACAAAAAAGAGGCTTCGGCGAATGCGCACGCATTTCTCCGAAGCCTCCGTTTGTTCCGGTCAGCTCTTTTTGATGAGAGCAGTATAAATCATAAAACATAGTTTGTCAATAGGGAATGTTTTATGCCGACATGCCACCAAGCAAAAACATCAGTTCAAAATCTCCCGCACCTGTGCGGCGAGGTCGCGTCCCTGCTCGTCTTTCGCCGTCGCCATAAGAAAACGACACTGCCCGCCGCTCTTATCGGCCCAAAGCCGTCCAAGCATATCCTTTTCCTTTGTATCGTCATTCGAGGCAAGATGCGCCCCTTTGTACTCAATAACGCAAATGAGGCCATTTTTCAGCTTTGCGACAAAATCCGGGTAAAAATTGTCCGTATGCGTTGGCAGCCAAAAAGAAAGCGCGGCAAAGGTCGCCACGAAAATATTGACCGCGCCCATCACATCCTGCGGGCGAAGCCGTGTAAACTCCGTAATATCATAGACGCGCACATTGTTTCCAAAGGCCGCCGTCAGCGCCTCACGGTTCGGGTGGCGCACGTCGTTCAGCGTTTTCAGCGTCTGCTGCCGGATCGTGTCCGTCGGCACGAGCCAAAGCACGAAGGGATATTCCCGCTCCCAAAAGTTTTCCGCCGCCAGCTTCACGACATACGATCCTAAGAGTGTCTTTCCGCCGCCCGTCGGAAGCCTCAGGCAGACATAGGGCACATCTTCCAGACCGGAAAGCGGCGCGTAATTTCTTTCATAGCCCTTGGCCTCCTGCTGTTTCTCAAAGGCCGCCCCGCTCCCAATCACCTTCGCCTCGGTCAAAAACGCGGCTAACTTACGAAGCGTCTGCTTTTGATAATCGCATAATAGGAGCGGTTGATTGCATCCTTGTAATGTCCTTTGTCGAAGTTCTCTTTCGCTACAAGCAGGCGTTCCTCAGCAGATTGCAAGCGATAAATCGCCAAATTATTCAATTCGCTGCCCCTCCTTCACGATATTTCTGTAATATGGCAATATATGCTTGTATTCCTCAAATTCTCCCAAAGGAATCGCTTTGGGAGAAATCAATGCTTCATAATCCGGGTCGAATCCTTCCGCTTCATATACTACCTGTTCCATTTTTCTTTGCATAGGAAGCCGCTCCTCGTCCACGATTGCTGCAAAATCAATATCCGATTCCGCGTCGTAGTCCCCACGAGCGTAAGAACCATAAAGATACACGTCACGCAGTTTATCGCCAAATACACGTCGATAGCAATCCGCTACTTTTTGGCATATCAGCTCCAGTTTTTCCCTCTTCATGACCTTCTCTCTCCTTCCTACTTCTTCACCGCCGAAGGCGTCTGCCGAAACGTGATTTTCAGTTCTTTCAATCCCTCGTCCTGTATGCGGCAGCTTTCTCCGAAGATGATTTTCGGCCCGTCGTATGGCGGGAGCAACCGCAGCACCTTTCGGGTCAGCACGTTGCCGCCCTGCGGGCGCTTGTCGCCGAGCACGCCGTTATACAAGAGGTAATAGGGATGCCCTGATGCACGCCTAACCGCGCATAATTTTCAGCATTTCATCTTGCCCAAATGTCCAACAACGCCCTATTGACGGATAAATATAATCCCCTGTGATTGGGTGCTGAATAGCATATACCATTCCTTGATGTGTTAATGCTCCGGGTGCATGAGGTATAACGCTTTGCCAAGGTGCTTTATCGTTATCGGGATTTTTATAATTGGCATTCATTTCCTCTGTTCTTGGTAATTTATTTGGTTGCCAAAAATTTTTTCGACTATAAACAAGCGGAAAGGTCGCCATAGGAAAGGGACTCGTCGGCAAGAAGCAGACGATAAGCTGCCCCCTTCGCCGCCGCCACAGCCTCCGCTTTCCCCGCCCAGTCGAGATTTGGCACTGTCCTTCACTCCTCATAAAAATACGACTGTTCCAGTCCTTTGAAAATAACCTCGCGATTTTCCGCTTCTTCTGTCAGATTCGCTTCGAGCAGCGTCCGTATCTCCAAATCGTTGACCGGGCTCCTCTCCATCGCCTGCAAATATTTGTCCTTCGGTACATTCTGCCAGTTCACGACTACGCCCAACGATTTTTTCAGCATTTGGTCGAGCCATATCCGCATAGCGCGCCCGTTTCCCTCCATGAACGGGTGTGCGACGTTCATTTCCACGTATTTCGCGACGATTTCCTCAAATGTTCCCTGCGGCATTTTTTCTATCGCTGCAAGGGCTTCCCGGAGATAAAGGCAGTTCGCGAAGCGGAAATTTCCTTTCGCGATATTCTGGTTTCGTATTTCGCCCGCAAATGGGTATAAATCTTGGAACAGATATGTATGGATAGCTAAAAGCCCCGCCGTCGTGCCGATTTCGATTTTTCCGACGTCGCCCGACGCGTAAAGCCGTTTCGCGTTTTCCAGGCTCTTTGCGTTCAACTCCGCGATATTCATAGTTCCCCCGCCTTTCCTCTCAATTTTACCACGCCCGCACCGCGATGAAAAGCGCAAAAGTGGCTGCTGTAAGAAGTGATTTGCTTCCTGAAATGATGTATAATAATGTCAGGAAGAAGGAACGAACGGCATAGGGAGGCTGATGACATTGTCAAAGCACGGATTATTTTGGAGGACATTGTTTGCCGTATTGCTCAGTTTTCTGCTGGTCGGCTGCGGGGGCAGCAATCCGCAGCAAAGATCATCGAAGCAAGGTTCGACGCAAACCTCACAAGCCACGCCGCAGGTGGATAAAAAAGCGGTATACGCGGAAATCAATGCATTATTAGACCTGGACCTTGTCAAAAAAGAACAGGATAAGGTTGGACGAACGACTTTCTATAAACCGTTTACCGGGCTCGGTTTATATCCGTCGTGGCAAGTGACACAAACAGACGATACCGTCAGGATGGACGCCATAATCATGGACGGAGCAAAAATGGAAAACTCGAAAGAACCGAAAGCTTTGGTATATTGGCATACTATCATCTTCTCGACGGATGAAAAGAAATGGGAATATCAAATCCCCAACTCCGACGGCAACACGGGCGGCGGAAAAGAAGTATCAACGAACAATAAAGGAATGTATGAATATTATAAGACGCCATTTCACTATCTTTCCGCAGGGTATCGCCTGTTAGTCGAAGGAACCAATCCAACGATCAGATTAAAAGGGGTAAATAAACGCAAAGATATCAAGGTGACAAAGGAAATGATTGAAGCGTTGAAAGTCGGTCTGCGATTGGATGAATTGTTCATAATGACGCGCGGGCAGATAGAACGTCCGCAATGAGGCTCGCCAATACATCGATAACTTTATATGCTGCCATCTCTTGACATCGCAGCGGCGCTGACGAAAAGCCCAACGACAGCCGGAAAAGGCCCTCCCGAAACAGTCCATCGGACAGTTTCGGGAGGGCCTTATTTCGTGTTTTCTCAATATCCCTTCGGCGTATTGGACTCCGGCTGGCGATCGTACTTCACGCCCGCGGCTGCGTTGAACTTCATCAGGAGCTGCTTGGAAAGCGCTTTCCAGTCTTCAAAGATTTTCAGCGCGTTGTCGCGCAGGGCCTCGGCGAATTGTTCCTTCGAGAGACCCGCGGAAGCGTTGACCAACCGCACAGAATTTGCCTCCGACCGTTCCACCGCATTCCTGACCATAGGCGACATAACGTTGAAATAGCCCTGTGTCAGCGCCATGACTTCATTGGAGGTCCAGTACATCTTCGAGGGATCGTAGGTATCGCGCAGCGCGCGGTATTCCTCCGGCACCTCCGATACGGCGAAGGGAATGAAAGGATTCTCATAGGGCGTGTTCATGGACATCCAGACCACCGGAGACGGGAGCGCGTCATTGACCTGCGCGATATGGGTGTAGCTGGTATTCGATGAGAGGATGGATCTCTCGCCTATCTCGGCCTCGTAATGATACGGCGAACCGTACATGCCCGCCAGCGGGCTCTTCGACTTGTCAAACTCGGTGCCCTG
>CAMVIO010000089.1 GCA_947167555.1 uncultured Selenomonadales bacterium | reverse complement strand
GAAAAGCCCGAAAGTCGAGAGCTTCTCGAAACCGAATTGTTTGACCCGCTTATTCTCGGAGCCGGTCAGCACCTGCGCGACCAGCGCCATGCCGAAATGCTGACGCATCCGGTAGACGCAGGAAAAAACCTTTTGCGCGTCCACGGTCAGGTCCACCGCTTCGACCTCGGCGGCGCAGCTTCCGCAGTTTTCGCAGCGCTCCGGCGCATCCTCGCCGAAATAGCCGAGAATGAATTTCCGAAGACAGCCCGGCGTATGGCAATAATCGACCATGCGCTGCAATCGCTCATTTTCAAAGGAGCGCCGCGTTTCGTCCTCCACGGAGTGCTCGATCAGGAAACGCTGGGTCTGCACGTCCGCCGGGGAGTATAGCAGGATGCACCATCCCGGCTCGCCGTCGCGTCCCGCGCGTCCCGCCTCCTGATAGTAGGCTTCGACATTCTTCGGCATATTATAATGGACGACATAGCGCACGTTGGATTTGTCGATGCCCATGCCGAAGGCGTTCGTCGCGACGATGACCGACAGCCGGTCGTAGAGGAAGTCCTCCTGCGCCGTGCGCCGTTCCTCGTCCGAAAGTCCCGCGTGGTAACGCCCGACGGCGACGCCGCGCTTTTTCAACAGCTCGTAGACGGCGTCGGTCTGCTTGCGCGTGGCGGCGTAAACGATGCCGGATTCGTCGGGATGCGCTTTGACATAGCGCAGCAGGAATTTGTCCTTGTCTTCGCCGCGCCGCACATCGAAGAAAAGATTCGGGCGGTCGAAGCCGCTGACATGGACGTCGGGGGAGCGAAGCCCCAAAAGACGGATGATGTCGTCCCGAACCTCCGGCGTCGCGGTGGCGGTGAATGCGCCCACCACCGGACGGCAGGGCAGCGACGCGATAAACGGCGCGATGGCGCGGTAGCTGGGGCGGAAATCATGGCCCCATTGGGACAGGCAGTGCGCCTCGTCCACAGCCACAAGAGCCACATCCATTTCCGCGACGGTGGACGCGAACCACGGGTCGTCAATCCTCTCCGGCGCGACGTAGAGCAGCCGGATTTTTCCGTCCCGCGCGTCCGCGAGGCGATGGGAAACCTCCTGCGGGGACAGGGAACTGTTGATGAACGCGGCGGGAACGCCCTGCCCCGTCAGCCCGTCCACCTGATCCTTCATCAGCGAGATCAGCGGAGAAAAAACGATGGCGACGCCGGACGACAGCAGCGCGGGAATCTGAAAGCAGACCGATTTTCCCGCGCCCGTCGGCATGATCGCCACCGTGTCGCGGCCGACCAGCAGGCTCTTGATTACCGGCTCCTGCGCCGGGCGAAATTCTTTGTAACCGAAAAAGCGGCGCAGATGCGCCCGGGCTGTCCCGAGCGCGTCTGCGCCGTTCAAAGCAACGGCCTTATTTTCCATTCTTTTCCTCCCCGAATCGTCCGCGAAGCAGCGCGATTTCCCGCGCATAGCCGTCGTGATCGTTCGGCGTCTCCAGGATAAAGGGCAGACGACGGAGCAGCGGATGGTTGATAACGCGCACCAGCGCCTCCAATCCGATCTGCCCCTCTCCGATCTTCGCGTGGCGGTCCTTGTGGCTGCCGCGCGGATTCAGGCTGTCGTTCAAATGTATGGCCAGCAGGCGGTCGATCCCAATCACGTCGTCAAACTCCGCCAGCACGTCGTCAAGATGCTCGACGATATCGTAGCCGCCGTCCCAGATATGGCAGGTGTCGAGGCAAACGCCCACATGGTCGGAAAGCTCCACGCGGTCGAGAATCGCCCGCACCTCGGCGAAGGTCTTGCCGATTTCCGAGCCCTTGCCCGACATAGTTTCCACCAACACCGTCGTATGCTGGGTCGGGCGCAGCACCGCGTTCAAAAGCGCAGCGCAAAGCTCGATGCCGGTCTGCGTTCCCTGCCCCACATGGCTGCCCGGATGGAAATTGTAATAATTGCCCGGCGTGAATTCCAGCCGCCGGAGGTCGTCCGCCATCGTTTCCCGGGCAAACGTCCGCAGGCTGTCCTTTTCCGCGCAGGGATTCAAGGTATAGGGCGCGTGCGCGACGAGACGCACGATCTTATTCTTCTTTGCGAAGGAGAGGAACGCGTCCACGTCCTTCGGGTCGATTTCCTTGGCCTTGCCGCCGCGCGGATTCCGCGTGAAAAACGCGAATACGTCCGCGTCCAGTTCCTTCGCTTCCTTCCCCATGGCGAGATAACCGCCCGCGGAAGAAAGATGATTCCCGATATGCAGCGATTCCACAACATTCTCTCCAATCATGTCTATATATGTTCCTCTATTGTAGCAAATCCCGCACGGAATGTCGAAGGATTTATTTTCACGCGCGTTTTCTTTGTCGCAAATAAAAATGCGCCTTCACGATGAAAGCGCATTCAGGAAAGTATTCGTCTTTCTTGTCTCAAAAATACCCGCCGACGGATCTTGCCGCCATCATGGACGCGTAAGCCGCCGAGAATTTCCGGTTCAGCTTTGCCATCTCCATGTCGGAGACGCTGCCCTTCAGCACGCCGAGGCTGTTCAAATGGTTGAGCATCGAGATGTTCTCCGAGAGCTTTGCCAGCGATTCCGTCCCGATCTTGCCTTGATGGCGCTCATAATAGCTGGAAATGTATTTCTTCGGATCGGCCTGATCGCACCAGAAGCTGTCCGCCAGCGCCAGCTTATATTGGGCGATATCCACCTTATCCATCAGTTCGTCCCATTCGTCCTGCTCTTTCTGCATCTTTGCGAGGACGTCGCTGAAAGAATCCTTCGTCTCCGTCGTCTTCTTCGTCTCCGCCGTCGTTCCGCTTTTCGCCGCCAACGCCTGAAGCGCGGCCAGCGCGTTCATCGAATCCATGCCCATGGTATTGCCTCCCCGTTCACAATCTTTCTCATCTATATATCGAAAACATAAGAAAAAATCTTAACGGGATAAAAGAAATTTTTCCCCAGGCAGGAAATTTTATTCATACGGCGAATAGTATAGGACGAAAGAAGGGAAAAATTTTGAAAGCTGTGATCCTTTCCAGCGGCGGCGTCGATTCGACGACCTGCCTTGCGTTGGCGGTTGAGGAATACGGCGCGAAGAACGTCGCGACCATCTCCGTCTTTTACGGGCAAAAACATCAACGGGAGCTTGCCGCCGCGCGTCGCGTGGCGGAGCATTACGGCGTGCGCCATAATGAATACGACCTCGCTTCCGTTTTCCACGGTTCGACCTGCGCATTATTGGCCGGCGCCCCCCACGAGATCGAGCACCGGAGCTACGCCGAACAGCTCGCGGAGCGGGACGGGGGCGGCGTATCCACCTATGTGCCATTCCGCAACGGACTGATGCTTTCCGTGGCGGCCAGTGCTGCGGGCAGCATTTTCGAGGGCGAGGACATCCGCCTGTATCTCGGCGCCCATGCGGATGACGCCGCAGGAAACGCTTACGCCGATTGCAGCGAGGCGTTCCTGGTCGCTATGGGCAACGCGATTTCCATCGGGACTTACGGACGCATCCGTCTCGTCGCGCCCTTCGCCGGAAAGAACAAGGCCGAAGTCGTGAAAAAGGGGCTTGACCTTGGCGTGCCCTACGAGCTGACATGGAGCTGCTACGAGGGCGGGGAGAAGCCCTGCGGCGTATGCGCCACCTGCCGCGACCGCGCGATGGCGTTCCGCGCGAACGGCGTCGAAGACCCGGTGCTGACCGGAAAATAATCACAACATACAAAAAACGACAGCAATGTGCCTTTTCGGCCTTTGTCTGTCGTTTTTTTGCTTCACGAATCCCTTTCGTACGGCTCTAAAAACAGCCCCGCCGACTCGAACTTTTCCAGAATGAAGAACACGTTGGCGGGGAACGCGCCGGGTTCCTCCATCAGCTCCCCGGCCACGTCGCAGGCGGTCTTGCCGCCGATTTCCAGCTTGTCCAGCACGTTGTGGTAAAGGACCGGCGAAAGGTCGTCCGTGCCGGAGAATTTCAGCCGGAATTTTTCGGCACGGAAAAATTCGATGCCCTTTTCCGTCTTCTCGAAGGAAATGCCGGGGCGCAGGTACAGCGGCTGGTTCTTCGGAATTTCCGTCTGCATAAAGCGGTTAATCATCGAGACGAGGACGTACTTGAAGTCGTCGAGGTCGGCGAAAAATTTCTTCGCGATGTGCATTTCCCCGGTGGGGTGCGCCTCGTCCGCGCCGCAGGGCGTAATCAGCCGAATGGAGCGCTCCGCCATGTTGACGACGAAGCCGCTGACGCAGGAGATGGTGCTTCCGTCCCCTTCCTCCCGGCGGAGCCCGTCGTCTTCGCGGGCGCGGCCCGCGTTGGCGAAGAGATTGTGCGGAGCTTCGGTGAACTGGGGTAAAAGTTCCACGCAGACCAGCTCCTCCGGCGTGAAGGTTTCGTAGATTTTGTGCAGCATGTCGAGGCTCAGCACCGAGAAGCGATGAACCCGCCTATCTTTTTTCAGCGCGTCGAAAAGATAGGCGCGGGTGCGCTCCGGCTTCCTCATGGAGGCCGCCGTAGTGAGTTGGGGAACGAGACCGAAGACCTCAAAAAAAGCGTCGGTGAATTTTTCATAGTCGGGATTGTCGAGAGGCTCGGTGGCGTAGTAGCAAGTGCCCTGTCCCGCCGCGTCGCCGACGGTTTCCTTCGCGAAGGACAGTACGCCTTTCCAGAGCGCGGCGTTTTCTTCGTCATAAGGGCAGACCTTTTGGAGACGCTCCGCCATGACGCCGCAGAAGGGGCAGCCCACCGAGCAGCCGAGATCCAGCTCAAAGGTGATCGGCACATGGATCAGCGAACGGTTCCGCGAGCCCAGCTCCGACCAGCAGCGGTTGACCTGACGGTTCCGCCATGCGCGGAAGGCCGGATGCTTCGGCACGCAGAGCTCTTTTATCATGCGCTCGCGCCACGCAATCTTTTCACGGATGAAGCCCCGATATCTCCGCACTGCCGGGGGCAGTTCCCCCGGCGGCCTCTTTTGGTATTTCAAAGCCGTATCATGGTCAGCAAGGATCTTCACCGCCAACGCATCAACGGAAAGACCGTGCGCGGAAAGCGTCTCCTCCGGCGCGGCGAGAAACGCTTCCCGAAATCCCGGCTCCATCGTCCAAAGCTCCATCGCCCGCTTTGCCTCCGCCACCTCGCGGATATACTCGGCGTCGGCGGTCTGCGGATTCACAATCGTCTTGCTCTCAAAATCTCTCATGGGTGTCTCCTGTGGGGGCAAAATCGGCAATAACAACAGCGGCGGCAACTGCCGCCGCCGCGTTCCCTTCCCAAAAACTTCTTCAAATCAATACGCCCACGGCGAAAGCCACAACCTCAACCTCGGCCGCAGCGGTGCTGCCCGTTACCGCCGCCTCTACTCCATACACTGCGGTTGCCGTATCCGTATACGTCTCGCACGAATCGCCGCCCGCTACCATTTTCAGCTCGGCTTGCGACAGAGATTGCGGCGAAGCGGGGAGAATCATATAGCGCGTGTCGTCGGTGTTCTGAATGATGCGAACCTCCGCCCCTTTGGGAAGCACGATGTCGCTTTTCTCCACATGGTTCAGGAATTGCTTTGCCATGTCCTGCACAGCTTCTTTTGTTTCCGCGTGAGGCAACACCAGATACTTGGTCAGCTTCGGCTGTTCAATGACCTTGTAGGTCACGCCCTCCTCCAGGACGAATCCCGCCTCGGCGAGCACGCCCTCCGGATCCTCAATGAAGCGTTTCTTGTACGCCTCGTCCTTCCAGCACTTGGCGATGACCTCGCCGTACTTCACCGCATTCTGTTTTTTGTCTGCCATAAGTACCATCCTTTCTGTGATTGGATTGAAGAGTGATTGTATCTCATAGCGCCCGTATTGCTCGTAGGCGATTATGACAAATGATTACCCCAAATTATGCCGGAACAGCCAGCCCGCCAACGGGAAGGTCACGGCGGCGACGGCCAGCATCGGCACGAAATTCCACGCGATAGCGGAAAGACCGCAGCCCTCCAAGTACACCCGCCGCACCGCCTCGAGGGCGAAACGGAGCGGATCGGCGTAGGTCAGGATTTGCAGGATCTCGGGCATGTTCGCCACCGGCGTCGCGATGCCGGAAAGCAGGATCATCGGCATCAGCAGCAGGAAGCAATAGACCATGACCTGCTGCATGGTGGACGAGATGGCGGAAATGGAAAGCCCCATGCCCGTGCAGCTCAGCGTGAAGACGAAGAGCACCGCCAAAAGCGCCAGCGGATTCCCCGCCATCGGGACCTGGAACCAGAACCGGCAAATCAAGAGCACCAGCGTGGACTGGATCATGCCCATCAGCACCGGCACCGCCGCCTTGCCGATCAGAATGACGGTCGGGGACAGGGGCGTCACCAAGAGCTGGTCGAAGGTGCCCTGCTCCCGCTCCCGCGCCACGGACAGGCCGCTCAGGATCAACACCTGATTGAAGGCCAGCATCGCGATCATCGACGGCAGGAACGACCAGCGGGTAATCAAATTCGGGTTGTACCACGCGATGGTTTCGAGCGTCACGGCAACAGCCTTCGGGTTGCGCTCCGCGTTGAAAGCGGCGGCGATGCGTTCGACGTAACTACTGGCGGCGTTGGCGGTCATGGTGTTCCGCCCGTCGGTGATGACTTGGATGGGCGAGGGCTCCCCCCGGTTCAGTTTGCTCTCGAAGTCCGAAGGAATGGAGATAGCCAGCATGGCTTCGCCGCTGTCGATGGCGTCCGCGATCTCGCTGGAATTGGAAAGGGTCCGCACGCGCCGGAAGGCTGGGGAACCGTCGATGTCCGTCTCAAAATCCGCCGCCGCCGAGCTGTGGCTCATATCCAAAACGGCGTAAGGCGCGAGATCCAAATCATAGGTCGCCGTGTAGCCGAACAGCATGCTTTGTATGAGTACCGGCACAATCAGGATGAACTTCGTCCTGGGGTCGCTGAGGGTGGCCAAAAGTTCCTTCCGCATCATCCAGCGCACTTTTTCGATATAACTTTTCCACGCGTCCAATCATTCCACCTTCTTTCGCGTGACGAGGAACGCCAACCCCAAAAGCAGCACGGCATAGCCGGCGAGAATCACGCAGTTCTTCCCAAGCAGCGGCCAGTTGTTGCCCGCGAGGAACAGCGATTTCAAAAGCTCCAGATAATAGGTGGAGGGCAACGCGTGTCCCACCGCCGCCACCCACGCCGGAACGCTCCTGAGGTCGAAAAGGAATCCCGAGAGCATCATGGCGGGCAAGAGGCTCATCACGAGGGAAACCTGACTTGCCAAAAATTGGCTTTTCGTGGCGGCGGAAATCAAAAGCCCGATGCCGAGAGCCACGAACAGATACAACACCGACGAGATCACCAGCATGATAAAGGAGCCGTGAAGCGGCACGCCGTAGAGGAAGCGGGACGCTATCAGGCAAAGGAAGAATCCCAGCATCGCGATGCAGAAATAAGGGATCATCTTTGCCAGCAGCAGTTCCTCCTTCCGCACGGGCGTCACGAAGAGGGATTCCAATGTCCCGCGCTCCCATTCCCGCGCCATGACGAGGGACGTCAGGAAGACGCCCACGATCGTCGTGATCAGCATCATCAGGCCCGGCACGAAATACCAAGTGCTGGAGTGGGCGTCGTTGAACCACATGCGGTTCTCCACCGTCACCATGCCGCGGGGCGCGTGGCCTGCGATGCGGGCCGCGTTGAAGGCGGCGACGCCCGCTTCGACGTACCCGTTGATGGAAGTGGCCGTCGCCGGGTCGGTGCCGTAGGCAATGAGCTGGAGCTTCGCTTCCCGCTGTCCCAACTTCGACGAGAAATCGGCGGGCACCACGAGGATCGCGTTGACCT
>CAMVIO010000088.1 GCA_947167555.1 uncultured Selenomonadales bacterium | reverse complement strand
GGCAGCGCGTCGCCCGGGGGGATATAGACGGGAGGATCCTGCCCTTCTTCTGTCTGGACGGACGGAGGAGTCTCTCCGCCGTCTTCCATTTCCGCAAAAGCCGAAGAGAACCCGAAAACGAGCAGAAAGAATATGCCGAGTAAAACCGTCTTCTTTCTCAAAATTCCGCGCCCATATCGGAAATCACAGCCTGCGCGTCTTCGGCTTCCGCCTCCGGGACCTGTATCTCAAAGGCAGTATCCTCCTCGCAGGAAACGGACTTGACCCGCGCGAGGAATCCCTCCCCTGTCAAAGTACCGCACAGCTTATCCGCCTGCGCCTGATCCGCGACGATATAAATCGCCTTCCACATGCTTTTGCCCTCCATTAATAAATGTATCTATCTTTCCTTCACCGAGCCCGAGCCGAAAATATCCTCGACTGCCGCCTTTGCCTCCGGCGAGCCGTCCAGCCAATATTCCGGCGTGAGGACCGTAGTTTTCTTCCTGTCTGCCATGTAAAGCTGTACTTTGTGCTCTCCGCGATGCTCTTTCGCAACCGCTTGGAGCCGCGCGTAATTCTTTTTCGACGCCTGCACAGAATTTGCAAGAATGAAATACTCAGTCTGATATCCTTCCAGAGGCCAGATCTTGTCCGCGAGCAGTTTCGCCCCCGTCTCCGTCATATCGACGCGGCCCTGGATCACGACGGGCTTATCTTCTACTAAAAGCTCCGTGGCTTCGTAAAATGTCTTCGGAAACACAACCGTTTCAATATCTCTGGTATAGTCTTCCAACGTCGCGAAGGCCATCGTATCGCCTTTTTTCGTGGCGGAACGCTTCACTTTCACCACAAGCCCGGCCACGCGCACGAGCTGCTTGTCCTTGAGCCCGCCGTCCAGGATTTTCTCCAAAGGCACGAGCTTGCCCATCACTTCCTTGAACGCGTCCAGAGGATGCCCGGTGATATAGAATCCCGTGATTTCCTTTTCCCAAGTGAGCATCTGAGAAACATCCGCCTCTGGGATATCCGGCAGAGGAATTTCCATAACGCCCTCGTCCTCGTCATCGAACAGCCCGATTTGACCGCTCTCTTCATCGCGCTGGGCCCGTGCCGCCGAATCCAGCGTCTGCGGCATGACCTCAAGCAGTTGGGAACGCTTCGCCCCGAAGGAATCAAAGGCCCCGCACTTGATCAGGCTTTCCAGCACACGCTTGTTGATTTGCTTGGAACTGACACGGCGACAAAAATCAAACAGCGAAGTAAACGGACCTCCCTCGCTCCGCACCTGTTCCATGACCAGGATTGCCTGTTCGCCCACATTCCGCACGGCGGCAAGACCGAAGCGGACCGCTTTCCCGTCAACGCTGAAATTCGCGCTGCTGGCATTGATGTCGGGCGGCAAGATTGGGATGCCCATGCGGCGCGCCAGCTCGATATAGGTTGCCACCTTGTCGTTGAAATCCACGACGCTCGTCAGCATCGCGGCCATGAATTCCGCCGGATAGTGGGCTTTCAGGTACGCCGTCTGCCAAGCCACCAGCGCATAGGCGGCGCTGTGTGATTTGTTGAAGCCATAATTCGCGAAGTGTGTCAACAGCTCGAAGATTTTCTCCGCCAACGCGTCGTCGATTCCGTTTTTCTTCGTTCCCTCAAGAAAGGTCGCTTTCTTTTGCATCAGCAGTTCCGGCTGCTTATGACCCATGGCGCGGCGCAAGATGTCCGCCTCGCCGAGGGAAAAGCCCGCAAGCACCTGAACGATCTGCATGACCTGTTCCTGGTACAGCACCACGCCGAAGGTCTCTTTCAGGATCGGTTCGAGCAGCGGATGGAGATAGGAAACTTTCTTCTTCCCTTTGCGCCCGTCAATGAAATCCTGCACCATGCCGCTGCCCAAAGGTCCGGGGCGATACAGCGCGACCGTCGGGATCAAGTCTTCGAACCGCTCCGGCGCGAGGTCCTTGACGAGCTTCGTCATTCCCGCCGATTCCATCTGGAATACCGCGCCGGTCTTGCCTTCGCAGAGCATCTTCGCCGTCGCCTCGTCCTCGGACGGGATATCGTGGGTATTGATTTTCTCGCCACGAACCATCTCGATATTCCGAATTGTGTCGCCGATGACCGTCAGCGTCCGGAGGCCGAGGAAGTCCATCTTCAAAAGCCCGAGTTCCTCGACGAGGTCCTTGTCAAAGGCCGTCACCAGCGTTCCCTCGGACATCTGCACCGGCATATAGTTTGTCAGCGGCTCGCGGGCAATCACGACGCCCGCTGCATGGGTCGACGACTGCCGGGGCAGTCCCTCGATTTTCCGCGCGTAGTCGATCATGCGCCGCGCGCCGGAATCCGCCTCGTACAGTTTTCGGAAGTCCGCCGAATCCCGCAGCGCTTTGTCGAGCGTTATCCCAAGCTCCGTCGGAATCAGCTTCGCGACCTTGTCGACTTCAGCATACGGAATCCCGAGCACGCGCCCCACGTCACGCACGGAGCCCCTCGCCGCCATCGTTCCAAATGTGATGATCTGCGCCACATGGTCGTCCCCGTAGCGCTCCTTTACATAATCGATGACTTCCTTACGATGGATATAGCAGAAGTCCACGTCGATATCCGGCATCGTCACACGCTCGGGGTTCAGGAAGCGCTCAAACAGCAGCGCGTATTTCAACGGGTCGATGTCCGTTATGCCGAGGATATAGGCGACAATGCTGCCCGCCGCCGAGCCGCGTCCCGGCCCGACCGCGACGCCATGCTCCCGCGCATAGTTGATGAAATCCCAGACAATCAGGAAATAGCTGTCAAATCCCATCTGATGGATGACGCCCAACTCGTAGTCCAGCCGCTCGCGCACCTCGTCAGTAATCGGCTCATACCGCGTGCCGATTTTTTCCTCGCATAGCTGCCGAAGATACGCTTCATCCGTCAGTCCCTCCGGCAACGGGAATCTCGGCAGGATATGCTTGCCGAAGGTAAATTCCACGTTGCACCGCTCGGCGATACGGAGCGTATTTTCCATCGCCTCGGGATACTCGGGGAACAGCTTCCCCATCTCCTCCGGCGATTTCATATAGAACTCGTCGTTCTGGAAGCGCATGCGTCCCGGATCGTCCAGAGTCTTTCCCGTCTGGATGCAAAGCAGCACGTCGTGAAACGATGCGTCTTCCTTATGGGTATAATGGGAGTCGTTGGTCACGACCAACCCGACGCCGTATTTTTTCGCCAAACGTATAAGGCCCCCTGAGGCCTTCTCTTCCTCGGGGATCCCGTGCTTCTGCAGCTCGATGAAGAAATTATCCTTTCCGAAAATCTCGATATACTCAGCGACAAGAGCGTCCGCCTTGTCCGGCTGATCCTGGATCAGCGCGCGGGGAATCTCTCCCGCGATGCAGGCGGAAAGGCAGATGATTCCTTCATGATAAAGACGCAAAAGCTCCTTATCTATGCGCGGCTTGTACCACATTCCCTCGATATTGCCAAGGGAAACAAGCTTCACGAGATTCCTGTAGCCGGTCTCGTTTTCCGCGAGCAGGATCAAATGGTGGTAGCGGACGCCGTCAACCTCAAACTGATCCTTACGTGATTTGGGGGCAAGATAGACCTCGCAGCCGATGATCGGCTTGATTCCGGCCTTTTTCGCGGCCTTGTAGAACTCCATCACACCGTACATCTGCCCGTGGTCAGTGATGGCGACGGCCTTCATGCCGAGCTTCCTGACCTCGTCGATCAGCTCGCCGACACGGCTGGCGCCGTCCAAAAGACTGTACTCGGTATGCACGTGCAGGTGCACGAATTGATCCGCCATGCCTGTCGCCACCTCCTATCTAACCCTTTTATTATACCAAAGAAACAATGCACCGCAAGCATTCTTTTTCATCGGTTCCCCTGCCGCTCGGAAAAATAACACTCGGCAAAATTCATCTGATACCATGGCGTGTTGATTGAAAAATTCAATCAGCGGACGCGTGCTTCGCACGCTACCATTCCCATTGGCTGCATTACATTCGTCTCCAGCATTTTTCCTTCAAAAAAGCCATCATCTCCCCGCCGTCCCGATCTTCATAATACGCCACAAGCAGACGCTTGAATTCCGGTACATCTTTTTCAGGAATCACGAGCAATCCGGCAGCCCGCCTGATTAAATAGTGATTGGCGAAAATCACCGCGGCGCGCTTGTTTCCGTCGTTGAAAACCTGCGTTTTCATGCAATAGAGGCACAAACGGGCGGCGACCTCGACAGGCGGCCCGCCTGCCGCGACAATCCCCGCGATCCGCTCCTTCACCTCAATCTCCATCGGCATCGGCGGCACATACGAAGTCCCGCCAATCGTCACAGGCACACCGCGAATCCGCCCTCCTTCATTATAAAAGCCCTCATTGACGAGCTTGGCGATATGGCAAAGGATATAATAATCCGTTTTCGTGGCGATCACATCACGATCCATCACAAATTCCCATGCGTGCTTTAAGTTCAATATTTTCTGCACATCATTTGCCGAAACGCCGCTGACACGTCCATTCTCGATGATATCCTCCGTTTGCGGGAAGGAAGTCGCCACCCCTTCCAGCACTGCTTGGTCATAAATGTTTGCTTTCAAATTGGCGCGGGCGAAATCAATATTCAATAAAACTCGTTCGGAAAGATCCTCTACCACGTATCCAAGCTGCGAGAGACGTTTCTCAACATGCCGAAGCTCTTTCCGTAACGCTCTGCTTTCCTTGGCGTAACGCAAGAGTGCGTCATACAATTCTTCCGAATAAACGTCCACATATTTGCTCGTCAGCTTGCTCGCAACGCGTTTGCGCACATACAGATATTTTCCGCCGCCGCGTTCCTTGATCTCAGGGCTGCCGTCATAGGGAAGCAATTTCAAACGCGCGTGCAAATCCGCGCGCTGCTGTAACATCTCCTGTATTTCCAGATATTTATTGTTCATGCTTGTGTCCTTTCGTTAGGGAACTTTTAATAATATAATTTTAATATATTGTTCCCCAATTCGCAAGTTGTTGCCTGCGTATAGATGCAATCTCGTCACCTCCGATGGAGCACTTCTTGATTTTCTGTGGTCATTATATCATAAGCGATGGGTAAAATTTTACCCATAAACACATTTCGTTTTTTCGCAAAAAATAGCGCACAACCGAAGCTGCACGCTATTTTTTACATTTGTTTCCAAAATTCCAATCGTCACATCTTGCCTTGCCAGCGGCAGAAATATCTCTCGGCGAAGTCCATGACGCCGAACATGAAGAGTCCCATGACGCTCAGCACGACGATGCCGGAGTACATCTCAAGATAGTTGACACGCAGCCACGCGTCCATGATGAAGTAGCCCATGCCGTACTGCGTGCCGAAGGTTTCCGTGAAAAACAGCACGGAAATCGCCGTCGCCATCGCCACGCGGATCGCGGTCATGAATTTCGGCAGAGAAGCGGGCAGCAGCACTTCCAAAAGAATCAAGCGGAACGGCGCGCCCAGCGACGCCAGCGGATAGAAGACTTCCTCAGGAATGGCACGGATGCTGTCGCGCACCGCGATTACGACCTGAAAGACGAGAATCAAAAAGAGCATGATCGTCTTGGAGCCGTCTCCGAGCCCGAAAAGCAACATGACGATAGGAAGCAGCGCAATCTTTGGCACGGGATAGGTCAGATATACCAGCGGCGCCAACAGCCTGTCCGCTCGCCGAGACCATCCCATCAGGACGCCGACCGGCAGCCCGACGCCGACGGCGAGCAAAAGCCCCGCGATGATGCGCCCAAGACTATACGCGCCGTGCACGGCAATCGTCCCGAAGAAAATCTCGCCAATATTTTCCACGACGCGAACAGGCGACGGAATAATCGGAAGCCGGACAATCTCTGACAGCGCGAGCCACGCGAGAAACAGGAACGCCGCGCCAAGGCACGAAGCGAGAATCCTTTTTTTCACGCTTCCGCCCCCTTCCCGGTCAGCCATCCGCGAAGCCGCGCTTTTTGCGCCGCGTATTCGCCGGAGTCTTCCCTTCGGGCGAAAAAGGAATTTTCCGTCACAGAAAGGACGTGTCCCGGCGCGGACGACAGCACGATGACAGTCTGCCCCAGATACAGCGCTTCCTCGACGTAATGGGTGACGATGACCGTCGTGACAGCCTGCGCGCGCCAAAGCTCGAAAAACACTTCCTGCATTTCCTCACGTGTGATGGCGTCCAGCGCGGAAAAAGGCTCGTCCATCAGGAGCACGTCCGGCTGCAGGAGGAACGCACGGGCGAGGCTCGCCCGCTGCTGCTGCCCGCCCGAAAGCTCGCGGGGAAAACGCTCCAGAAGCTCCTCGCCGATCCCGAGACGCGCCAGTATGGTTTCCTCGCCTTCCGGAACCAGCGATTCGGGATGCTTGACCTTCCACGAAAGACGGATATTGTCCCGCACGGTCTTCCACGGAAGCAGACCGTAATTTTGCGGGATAAAACCGATAGAAAGCACCTCCGGATCGACAGAAGCGTCCGCAATCGAGACTTCGCCTTCGTAATTGGATGCGATGCCCGCAAGTATCCGCAGCAGCGTCGATTTCCCGCAGCCGGACGGCCCGATGATCGCGCAGGTGCCGCCCTTCGGCACACACAGGTTCATATCCTCCAGCGCCATGCTTCGCCCGGTTGCCGTATCGTAATATGCCGACAGGTTCGAGACGCGAATCACGGCAGGATATCTCCGACGACGAGATTTTGATAGGTGTATTCCTGTTTGATCAAATCCTTCTCCTTCAGCCAGCGCATGACTTCCGTCACGTCGTTCTCCTTCGGGAGCGCAGCGACGCGATAGTCGGGCAGCTTCAGAGCGTCCTTCGCCGCCGCCGGGAAGCCGCTCTTCTCCACGACCATCCCGATATATTCCTCCCGCGGCGTCTGCTTCAGATACTCCACCGCTTTGTTGTACGCGCGGTACATCGCTTTCAGCGATTCCTTCTTGTCCGTCGTCGCCTTCGCGGAAAACAGCATGACGCCGGGATTGATGCCCAGCTCGCCCGATCCGGTCAGGAATTTGCAGCCGTTTGCCACGGCGATGCTCGCCATCGGCTCCGGCAGCGTCGCGGCGGGCAGCTTCCCGTTTTGCAGCATTTCCAGACGCGCCGGGATCTGCGGGATGGAAACCTTCTGCAGCGAATCGGAGGCCATACGGTTTTTCCGAAGGATGCAATCGGTCACATACTCGATGATCGTATTGCGGGAAACGGCGATATCCGCTCCTGCCAACGCGCGGACGTCCGCGGCGTCGTTGCCCTTGCCCGCGATCATTTGATAAGCGCCGTCTGTCGCGGAAGTCACGCGCACGTCGAATCCGCCCGCCTTGGCAAAAGCCGCTGCCAGGAGGTCGGAAATCGCGCCGTCAATCTGCCCGCT
This sequence comes from uncultured Selenomonadales bacterium, assembly GCA_947167555.1. Taxonomy (GTDB): domain Bacteria; phylum Bacillota; class Negativicutes; order Selenomonadales; family Selenomonadaceae; genus RUG12372. Next base: position 481 of record CAMVIO010000088.1, on the reverse strand, counting down.
CTGGAGCGCCGCGTCACGATCCATCGCACTCTTGAACGGGTGAAGCGTCACTTCGACGCCCTCCTCAGCAAAAAAGCCCTTTTCCCGCGCGACGATGAACGGCACGGAATCCGTGTCGGGCATCAATCCAACGGAAAGCGCCGGCTTTGCTCCATTTTGCGCAGGCACCCCCTGCTTCGCCGGTTCCTTGCCGCACCCGACAGCAAAAACGAGCAGCGCAATACAAACGAACAACTGCTTCCAGCATTTTTTGAGCATTTCCTGTCCCTCCAAAAAAGGCGCGGCACACAGCCACGCCATTTATTTTACCCTTTCGACGACAGCGAGCCGAACATATCCATCGCGCTTTCAAAAAAGCGCAGGATTTTTTGCACCGTTTCCTCGTGCTCCTCGTAGGTCTTCATTGCCTTGTCCTTCATATCCTCAGCCTTCTGGCGCATCTCTTCCAGCTCGGCGAGTTTCGTGTTCAGCATCTTGAGCG
>CAMVIO010000087.1 GCA_947167555.1 uncultured Selenomonadales bacterium | reverse complement strand
AAAGGCGATGAGACAGTATGACGATAAAATCGGTCAACGCCCGGTTCATGATGGTACTGTTGCCTCTTTTGGCGCTTTGCTTCGTGCTGATTTCCGGCGTCACCTACTATATGGCCAGCGAATCCCTGTCCAGCAGCGCTGTGACCGTGGCCCGGTGCCTCGGCAACGAGGCAGCTCTTCGGATGCAGATTTCCGTGGCGGATATCCAGTTGCCGCTGAAAGTGGTGGCGGCACATCCCAACGCTTTCCTTTCGGCCGACGAGGGGGAAATCATCGGAGAATTGGTTGCGTTGAAAAAGACGAGCCCGCTGATCGGGCAGACGCTGTTCGCGTATCCCGACGGGCGGACTATCCGCGCCGACGGCAAGCATCTCGACCGCAGCTCGCGGGATTATTTCCAGACGGTGGTGCGCACGAAAGAGCCCTACATTTCAAAGCCGTTCCTCGGCGAAACGACGAAAAAGATGCAGACGATGGTGCTGCAGCCGATTTTCGCGAACGGCGAACTTCGCGGCGTGCTGTTCGCTTCCGTGCATCTTTCCACATTGGTGGACAAGGTGATGGCAGACGCGATCTTTTCGGACGAGTACCTATATATTACCGACGAAGACGGCGTCGTGGTGGGGTGCAGCGCACACCCGAACATTGCCGATCATGAAAAGCTGCTAAGGGAGGGCGCGCTGGACGAGCGGCTGGGATTCGCGCTTCGGACGGCTCTTGCCACCGAGGAGCAGACCTTCAGCAATTTTAACGCGCCTGACGGGACAGCGCGTTTCGGCGCAGTGACGCCCTTCAATCTCGCCGGAAACCGCTGGGCGGTGGTTTCCTCCTATCCGCTGGCCAGGGTCAACGGACAGATCCACCGGCTCTTGGGGGTCGTAGCGGCGGCATTTCTCGTCGCGATCCTCTTGGCGTTCCTGATCGTGCGCTTCTTCGCGAAAAGCATAGTGACACCCCTGAACAAAGTGGCCCGCGAGTTTCGCGACATCAGGGAAGAGGCCGGCGACGATGACGAGACGGACGAGATCGGGGCACTGGAGGAAAGCGTCGAGCATGTGCGCTCCCTGCGCGACAAGAGTATGCAACTGGAGCGCAAGGCTTCCTCCGACGAGCTGACCGGGCTTTTGAACCGGTTCGGTTTCAAACGGAAAGTCGGCGAAGCGATGAAGGATCACGAGGGGCATGAGGCGGTGCTGGTTTTTGCCGACCTCGATCACCTGAAGCATATCAACGACAAGATTGGACACGCGGCGGGAGACGAGGCCATTGACGCCGCCGCGCGGCTGCTCCGCATGGGCTTCGGCGGCGAGGCGATTATCGGCCGTGTGGGCGGCGACGAGTTCGTGATCTTCCTCTGCATGGATCACGGGAACAGCGCAGACGCCGTGGAGCGCACGAAATCCCTGATTCGCGAATACAACGCGCACAGCAAGAATCCGTATTACGTGGAGCTTTCCATCGGGGCAACCTCCTTCGTCTGCACAACGGATGCCGATATCTCCGCCCTGATGCGCAAAGCGGACGAGTGCCTGTACGCGGCGAAGCAGAAGAGACGGGAAACGTCGATACGGTATTGAAAGGATGGGCTGATATGTTGCGCCGGTTATTTCTGGCTTGGTTGGCTGTGATCGTTTTCGCGAGCCCTTGCGGGGCCGAGCCTTTGCTGAAGGTCGGGTATGTGAAGTCGCCGGGGTATTTCACGCGGGACGAGAACGGCGACTATGCCGGGGCGATTTACGAGAACCTTGAAAAATCCTTGGCGTACACTGGGTACAGCGTGACTTACCAAGAAATCGCGCCGCAGGACGCGGAACGCGCCCTGCTCGACGGCGAGATCGACATTTTCGCTGGGGCTATGGTGCGGCGGGAATACGGGACGGAAACCCTCGAGCCTATCGGTTGGTTTATCGCTCCCACCACCGTGTATTTGGCGCGTCCTTATGCCGACGGGGCGACGGAGGGGAGGTCCCGCGTCGGCTATTACGCGCCGGTGTATTCCCTGATGCTCGACTTTTTGCGGGACCACCCCGACGACGCCGAGCGGGGCGTTCTCGATGAATTCGAGTTCGTGCCTTACGACGATATGGAGCTGATGCATCAGGATTACCGCAGCGGCGGCATAAGCGGCTATATCACCAGCAGCTTCATGTTCGACGATACGGCGCCCGTGGAGCGCATCCTGTTCCCATCCAATGTCTTCCTGATGGTGAAGCGCGGCAGGACGGACATCAAGGAAACCGTTTCGGCGGGCATCCGGCAGGCGCTGCTCATCGACTCCGGCTTCCGGTCCGAGTCCCTGCACTTCGAGAACGGCGTTCCCTTGGTGCTGAGCCGGGAGGAGCGGGAGTATCTGCGCGAGCATCCGGTGATTGTCGCCGCAAGTTCCGGCAACCAGCCGCCGCTGACTTATTTCGAGGGCGACGAGGTCAAGGGCATCATCCGGGACATCATGGAGATCGCCGAGGCCGATTTGGGCGTCCGCTTCGACCTGAAAAAAGTCAGGAACAACGCGAAAATGATGGAAATGCTGGCAGACGGGGACATCGACGTCGCGGCCCATTTCAACGCGAACTACAATCGGGCCGGGGAATACAACGCGAATCTCACGGACGCCTATCTGGAATACGAGTATGTGCCGGTCATGCGCCGGTACGGGGAGATGCCCGACTCGCCCCGGGTGGCCTGTCCCCGGAAGCATTTCTTCATCCAGAATTATGTCGAGCGGCATTTCCCGGCGGACAAAATCCTTTGGTGCGGCACTTTTTCGGAATGCTTCGAGGCGGTGAGCCGGGGACAGGCCGACCTGCTCTTCGCGAAATCCATCAGCGTCCGCCAAGAACTGGCCGAGTACAACGACCTCTTCACCACCGGCCACGGCGTGGCCACGACCCGCATGGCGATGGCGGTGGGGGCGAACGAGGACCCTCGGCTCCTCAGTATCCTGAACAAAGAATTTGCCCATATCGGCGACGCGAAAATCCAGCAGATCGTGGACAAATACATGAGCCGGGTCGCGGAGGCGAAAAGCTGGAAAACCTATGTGTACGAAAATCCGCTGGGTATCCTCGGCGCAGTGCTGGCGGCGGCCGCCGTCGCCATCGGCGTGCTCGCCTATATCGGCCGCATCCGCAAGAAAAATGCCCTGAAGCTCTTTGCCACAGCCTACAAGAATCCCTTTACCGGCACGCATACCATGGGCTGGGTCGAAAAATTCACGCCGAGCCTCATCCGGAAGCGTTACAAAGACGAGCTGCTGGCGGGCAATCTGTTCCTGTTGAACCTCAGCGTCTACCGCTTCGACCTCCTGCGGGCCGCCTACGACCAGAAAGTTCTTTTCAACGGCATCCGCAAGCTGATCGAGCAAATGCGGGCGCAACACGAATGGATTCTCTATGACGGCATCAGCTCGGAGCTCTCGCACATGTTCCTGGTCTGCCGGAAGCCCGACGGCATGGCGCCCCGCAAGGCGGCGGAACGGCTGCTGGCGGACGCGGCGGAGATCGCGGGCGACAACGTGGACATCCGCGTGGGCTATCGGGCGGGCCTTTGCGACATTCCGGCGGAAATCCCCGTGGACATGACCGCGATGATGACGAACGCCGCCGTTGCGCGGAACGAGGCCACCCAGCACGGGGAAATCATCGGCGTCTACGACGAGGAACTGCAAAATCGCCGCGTGCTGGAAAAGAAGATCGAAGACCTGATGGGCAAGGCTCTCGAAAACGAGGAGTTCGAAGTCTGGCTCCAGCCGAAATACGACATCCGCACCCACAAGGTCATCGGCGCCGAGTCGCTGGTTCGCTGGCAAAGCCCGGAGCTGGGATTTTTGATGCCCTATCGTTTCATCGACCTTTTCGAGAAGAACGGCTTCATCATTCCCTTCGACTACTATATGCTGGAGCACGTCTGCAAGCTGCAGCAGAAGTTTTTGGCCGAGGGCAGGAAAATCGTGCCCATCGCGGTGAACCTTTCCGGCCTGCACATGCGCGAGGCAGGATTCATCGAGCACATGCGGGAGATCAAGGACGCGTTCGGGCTGCCGGACGGCGCGGTGGAACTGGAGCTCACCGAGACCGCCTTCATCGACTATGACACGAAGGAGGAAAGCACCAGCGCGACGGCCATCGTCGCGTCGCTTCGGGAAATGGGCTACGCGATCGCCATGGACGATTTCTGCACGGGCTATTCGTCTATCGCCATGCTGCAAAGGCTGCCGATGGACGTCATGAAGATCGACAGGAGCATGCTGCTGGCTTCCGAACAATCCGCCCGCGGACAGAAAATCCTGAAGAACGTGGTGAACTTCGGCACGAGCCTCGACATGCTGGTGCTTTGCGAAGGGATCGAGACCGAGGCGCAGGAGAAGCTTTTGTTGGACAACGGTTGCACCTACGGGCAAGGATTCCTGTTCTCCCGGCCCATGCCCAATGAGAAATACATCGAGTTCATCGAAGAGCACGACTGCGCGTAAAAGAACCGCCGAACATCCCCTTGCATTTTCCCGCGCAGCGTGGGACAATGAACATATCAGCGAACAACGGAAACCAAAGGGGATACCAAGAAAGCAGGCGATACCATGAAGCAGAAAACATACTGCGCGAATACGATGGAAGAACTATCGGCGGCGCTGTCGGACATCAAGGCGTCGAGCGAATACCGTGAAGCGTCGGACGTGCTCGTCCATGTGCTTTCGGATCTTTTGCCGCAGGCGCAGGCGGCGGAGGTGCTGGCGAAGATCCGAGCCGCGCTGCCCCGCGCGAAGACCATAGGGCTTTCCGTCAACAAGTTCCGTGAGCGGGCGGACGAGGCACTGAAAAACGTGCGGCTTTCCGTGTGCTGTTTCGAGCGCTCGAAGGTGGAGGTGCGCGAGTACGGCGCGGAGGGCGATCTCACGGCGCTGGGCGCGAAAATCGCGGCGGAGCTTTCCGCCCGTCCCGAGATCAAGGGCGTCGAGATTTTCCACGGCGGCAGCTCCGTCGCCGTCGAGGATTTCCTCGCGGCGGCGACGAAAGGCCATGAGGACGTCCCGTTTTTCGGATCGGAAATGCAGACGACGGATTTCGCGAAATACGACAAACGCGCTTGCCGCAATTTCTTCAAGGAAATGGCCGAGGGCGTCGTGGGCGAGCTCTTCATCATGGGCGAGACCGTGCGGAAGGTCGGACTGGTGCTGGCGTTCTACACGGGCGACGACCTCCACATCAAGGCGGACGCGGTCTTCGGATGGAAAACGCTGGGCCGCGAGCTGGTCGTGACCGAGGCGGAGGACGAGTTTATCGCCGCGCGGATCAACGATATGCCCGCGACGGAAATTTACCGCAAATATTTGCAGGTCATGCCCGACGAGTATTTCCTGTTCAATATCTGCGAATTCCCGCTGGTGCAGAAGCAGGGCGACCGGCTGCTGCCCCGCGTGCCGCCGATGCACGACGAGCAGCACCGCCTGTATTTTATGGGGCACGTCCGTGCGGGCGACCGGTTGCGGCTGACCTACGGCAATTCCGCCGATATCCTGTTCAACACTTGGCAGGCCAGCGAGGATATGCGCCTGTTCGGGCCGGAGTACATCCAGCTGATTCCCTGCGCGAACCGCACGCTGTTTTTGAAGGAACAGGCGCATTACGAGGCGGAGATGTATAGCCGCTATCTCGCGCCCGTGGTCTTCGGCGGCGGCGCAGAGCTTTACCGCTTCAAAGGCTACGGCGGCGTGCTGAACAGTACGCTGATTGCCGTCGGTATGCGCGAGGGCGAGGCGAAGGTCGCGCCGCCCTCGGAGTGCCCGATGCAGGCGTTGGCGGGGTCGGCGCATTTCGTGCCGCTCTCCGATCGGCTGGCGGCTTTTGTGGACGTGGCCTCGCAGGAACTGGCGGAGGAAACGAAAAAAGCGAAAGCCGCGAATGTCGCCAAATCCCGGTTCCTGTCGAACATGTCCCATGAAATCCGCACGCCCATCAACGCCATCATGGGCATGAATGAAATGATCTTGCGGGAGGCAATCCATCCCGCGATCCGCGAATACGCCGAGAATATCCGCTCCGCCAGCGAAAGCCTTTTGGGGCTTGTCAACGATATTCTCGACTTCTCGAAAATCGAGGCGGGCAAGATGGAAATCCTGCCCGTGGAGTACGAAATCAGTTCCGTGCTGAACGATCTGGTGAACATGGTCAAGACCCGGGCGGAGAAAAAAGGCTTGGAGCTCCACGTCGAGGCGTCGCCGGAACTGCCCACGCTGCTGTTCGGCGACGAAATCCGTATCAAGCAGGTAGCGACGAATATCTTGACGAACGCGGTCAAATACACGGAAAAAGGCAGCGTGACGCTCCGCGTATCCTTTGAGAAAGCGGGCGGGCAAAGCATCCGCCTGCGCTTTGACGTCCGGGATACGGGCATCGGCATCAAGCCCGAGGACCTCGACAAACTTTACAACGCCTTCGAGCGCATCGAGGAAGCGCGGAACCGCACCATCGAGGGAACGGGCCTCGGCATGAATATCACGAAGCGGCTGCTGGAACTGATGGGCAGCCGCCTTGAAGTCGAGAGCGTCTACGGCGAAGGCTCGACCTTCTCCTTCACGGTGGAGCAGCGGGTCATGAATTGGTCGCCCATCGGGAATTTTGAGGAGGCATACCGCCGCACGGCAATCCGGCAGCAGGTGTATCGCGAGAGTTTCACCGCGCCGGACGCCCGGGTGCTGATCGTGGACGACACGAAAATGAACCTGACTGTCATGCGCGGCTTGCTCAAAGCCACAAAAATGCAGATCGACGAGGCGGAAAGCGGGCAGGAAGCGCTGACGCTGACGGAAAAAAAGAAATACGACGTGATTTTCCTCGACCATCGGATGCCGGGCATGGACGGCGTGGAAACGCTGGTCTCCCTTCGGATGCAGCTGCACGGGAAAAACAGCGACACGCCCGTCGTCTGCCTGACGGCGAACGCCGTTTCCGGCGCGCGGGAATGGTATCTTGAACGGGGCTTCAACGACTACCTGACCAAGCCGGTCAAGGGCGAGCAGCTCGAAGCGATGCTGGTCAAGTATCTGCCGCCGGAGCGAGTGAAGATGTCCGGCGGCGGCGCGCCCCAAGACGAAAGCGGGGGTACTCTCCCCGCGTGGCTGCTTTCCTCCGAAGCGTTGGGCAACGTGCTCGACGTCAAGGCGGGACTGCAATTCTGCGGCTCGGCGGAGGACTATCTGGCCGTGCTGCGCGTCTTCCAGGAATCGGCGGCGGAAAACGCCGACGAAATCCAGCGGCTTTTCGAGGCGAAGGACTGGAAAAACTACACGACGAAGGTTCACGCGCTGAAAAGCTCGGCGCGCGCCATCGGCGCCGCCGAGTTGTCTGACCGCGCGGCGCGATTGGAAGACGCGGGCAATCGGCTCTATGTGGAGGAAATCGCGGCGGACACGCCGCTGCTTCTTGCGCTCTATCGCGCCAGCGGCGAAGCCCTGGCCCCGCTGAAAGAGCCAAAGCAAAACGACGAGAGCCTGCCGGAAATCGACATGGCGTCGCTTCGCGAAGCCTACGCGGCCATCCGTGAAATGGCGTCGTCTTTCGATTACAAGAGCATCCAGTTCGTGCTGGACGACCTCGCCAAAAGCCGCATACCGAAGGAGGCGGCGGAACGCCACGCCCGCCTCGTGGAAGCGGCGAAAAAGCTGGATTGGGACGGGTTGAAAAAGATTTTGGAAGAAGCATAAAGAGAGGGGACGGATCGAATCCGTCCCCTCTCTTTATTTCTGCATTTCGTGCAGTTGCTCGTATTTCTTTTTCTCGAAGAACTCCTCCAGGGATTTCAGGAGCGTGGCCTTGTCCGTTGATTTCAGGAGGTAGCCGTCCGGCTTCAGGGAGAGGACCTTCATCACGCTTTCCC
>CAMVIO010000086.1 GCA_947167555.1 uncultured Selenomonadales bacterium | reverse complement strand
AAGGCTATTATGTGATGCCCTGCGTGATTATAATGGCGATTATTCGGGACAGGGACAAGCTGATTATGCTCGCGAAACTGGCGCTCGTTTCGCTCATTGCAAATAACTTGTGGCTTTTTTGGAACGCGTGGCATTTGTTTGGCACGAAGACTATACGCATTGAGGGATTGGTAGGGTTTATGGCTTTGGCGGCCGTTTTTTCGGTGGCAATTCCGTTGCTGTATCTTGGAACGGTAGAATTCAAAGGCAAATGGCGATGGATTTGTTTTGCAGTCTGCCTGTCCTGTGTTGCGGGCAATCTTTTTACGGGGACGCGGAGTGGGTGGCTGACAAGCGCTGTTGTCCTGCTTATGATTGCTTTTTTGTATGTGAAGAACAAATGGAAAATGATGGTCGGAGTGCTTGTCGTTGTGGCTTGTTTGGGTGGGGTTTTCAATGCGTCGCCGAAACTGGCGGCGCGGCTTATGACGATGGAACGTCCTGAAAATAATACTTCGATTACGGAACGGTTCAAGATGTGGCAAAGTGCCTCGCATATCTGGAAAGACTATCCTGTGTTGGGCATCGGTGTCGGTCAATATCAGGAGGCTTATCAAACAAAATATTGTTTGCCGGATTCTCATGATTTCAAACGCAAGCCTGAGCAGCGGCTGAAGCATCCACACAGCAATTTCATGCTGATTCTTGCCGAGGCGGGGGTTGTTGGAGAAGCCTCATTCCTGTTTTTCTTCGGTTTGATGCTTTGGTTTGCTTTTCATGGCTGGAGAAGGACGCATGATGCAGTTTATCTTGCATTGTTAAGCGTCTTGATGGGGACGCAACTACAGGGCATCATGGATACCAATATCGCCATGACTGTGGTCTCCAAAGCGTATTGGTTCTTCATTGGGCTTGCATTGCAAATGATTGGCGTCAATTGTGCATGGGATTTTTCAATTGAAAAGGTATCGGAATACGGAAAGGATGAATGAGTCATGATTATCGTAACGGGCGGAGCCGGGTTTATCGGCAGCAATCTTGTCAAGGAATTGAATCGTCAAGGACGAGATGACGTCTTGATTGTCGACGACTTGAAGGACGGGCAGAACTACAAGAATCTCCGGGGATTAAAATTCCTTGATTATCGCTACAAGGATGATTTCCTTGAAAGCGTAGAGGAGGACGATTTCGACGGTACAGACGTGGACGCGGTGTTCCATGAAGGGGCTTGCTCCGACACAATGGAATACGACGTCAATTACATGATGAATGTCAACTACGAATACTCGAAGGCGATGCTGCATTATTGCCTTGAGCATCGCGTGCCGTTCTTCTATGCGTCGTCGGCGTCGACCTATGGCGCTGGTGTGAATGGCTTTACCGAGGGTGACAAGTGCGAGGATGCTTTGAATCCTTATGCGTTCTCGAAGCTCGCTTTTGATCGTTATGTACGCCAGCTTTTGCCGGACGCGCGCAGTCCTGTCGTCGGGCTTCGGTATTTCAATGTTTATGGGCCGCAGGAGCACCACAAGGGCAAGATGGCGTCGATTTTCTATCAACTTTACCATCAGATTGAGGAAACGGGAGTGGCCCGTCTTTTCGAAGGCTACGACGGATATGGCGATGGCGAGCAGAAAAGGGATTTCATTTACGTCAAGGACGTGGTAAAGGTTAATCTCTGGTTCTGGCGAGAGAAAGGCCCCAGTGGAATCTACAATTGCGGTACGGGCAAAGCGCACACTTACAATGAGGCTGCACAGGCGGTCATCGACGCGATGGGCAAGGGCAAGATTGAGTACCGGCCATTCCCCGAGGTCTTGAAGGGCAAATACCAGTCCTTCACCGAGGCCGACACAACTGCGCTTCTCGCGGCTGGCTATGACGGCGGATTTACCGATATGAAGGACGCGGTCAAAGAATATTGCGATTTCCTTATGGCGGGCGGTTATTTCACTTATGGGGAATAAAAAGGCATGCCGGAAGGCAATCTTTTTTGATCGGGACGGCACACTGAACGTCGACAAAGATTATCTGTATAAAATTGAGAATTTTGAATGGCTGGCAGATGCGCCGCAGGCAATCCGTTGGGCGAACGAGCGTGGTTTTTTGGTAATCGTCATTACGAACCAAAGCGGTGTCGCGCGCGGCTATTTTTCCGAAGACGATGTGCACCGCTTGCACGAGTGGATGAATGAAGATCTGGCGCGCTTCGACGCCCATATCGACGCGTTTTATTACTGTCCTCATTTGCCGAATGGAAGCGTTCCCACTTACGCGAAAGAATGCGATTGCCGCAAGCCGAAGCCGGGGTTGATTGACCGCGCTTGCGCAGATTTCAACATTGATTGTGGTGCATCCCTTATGATCGGCGATAAGCCGAGGGACGTTGAGTGTGCGGAAGCGGCGGGTGTACGCGGAGTGCTGTACAGGTGCGGAAGTCTTTTGGAGCTTTTGAAAGAGGAAACAGGCGGCTGGGAATAATGGGCAATTCGGAGGAACGTATGGATTTTGGGGAAATCGGCAAAAAAATATATGACATACGGAAATCGCGGGAATGCAGGAGGTATTGGGTTTTTCGCGTCCGTTGCGTGATGAACCGCCGACGGATGAAAGCCCTTTGGGATTATTTTCACTCCACGCCTTTGCTGGAAAAAATAGCCGACCAGTATCCGTTCGTTTACGAGCAGCCCCAGCGTGCGTTTTTTTACCATCGTTCGACCTTCGAGGAACGGGCGAAACTTGTCGAGGATCATTTTGCTTTTTTGACGGAGCGGTTTCAGGAGGACGTGCTGCTTTCGCTTTATCGCGAGGAAACGTTTTCGCTTTGGGATGGGCCGGAGCTTGACGGGAAGCCGCTTGCGCTCTCGCTTTTTTACGAGCCGGGGCAGCGGAAGGAAGGTATTCTTTCTGTGATGCTGCGTTTGGCGGAGCAGCCGCTATACCAAATGATATTTTGGCTTTCACCTGATAAATCCGGTGAGGCCGCCTTATGGATTGGCGCGATGCAGGGGCCGAACATGGATGATGCGCGGGAAATCGTGAAGAAGGCCACGAAGCTTTGTCATGCCTATCGGACGAAGAACCTGATCTTGTACGCGACACAGGCGGTGGCCCGCGCGCTTGGCGTAGCCCATATTTATGCGGTGACGAACGAAGGCTATTACACAAACAACCATTTGCGTATGGACAAGAAGCTGAAGACGGATTTCAGTGAATTTTGGCGCGAAGCGGGTGGCCATGAAACGGACGACAGCCGTTTTGACGAATTGCCGCTGGTTGAGCCGAGAAAGACAATGGACGAGGTGCCGACGCGGAAGCGCGCAGTGTACCGGCGAAGGTTCGCGATGCTCGACGAACTGGATGCGGCGGTGGAAACACGCATCAAAGCGGCGATGGCATGAAGAAGTATATGTTGTTGCAATGGAGAGGGGGGAAAACTTCCCTCTCTTTTTTTGTACAATCAGATTTGGCAGGCGTTTATTTTTGAATCTATTGAAAAATTCGCGTGCAAATAGGCCTCCGATATGATAGGATATATAGTAATTAGTATTAGCCTATGTTTTTTTGGCGTGCGGGAGGGATTTTGGGATGAAAATTTCAACGCGCGGCAGATATGCCTTGCGGCTCATGATGGACATCGCTCTTGCGGAGAGCGATTCGCCGGTTCGCGTCAAGGATATAGCGAAACGGCAGGAGCTATCGGAGAAGTATCTTGAACAGATTGTTTCGGTGCTGAACAAGGCCGGGCTGGTTCGTTCGAGCAGGGGGCCGCTGGGCGGTTATCGTCTTGTTCGTGCGCCGGAGGAATACACGGCGGGAGAGATCGTTTCCTCTATCGAGGGCGGTTTCGCACCCGTGGCATGCATGGAGTCGGAGACGAACGAATGCCCGCGCCATCAGTCGTGCGCGACGCTTCGCCTTTGGGAGAAGCTTGACGGAGCAATCCGTTCGGTCATGGAGTCGGTGACTTTGGCGGATTTGGTCAAATGGCAGAAAGAATTGGATGCAAAGTGAGGAGGCGTCCCGTGAAGTTGAAAGGCGAAACGCGGTGATGCAGATAATGGGGACATTTCAGGAAGCAAAAGACATATTTCACTGGATTGCGCCGGAACTTGAGCGCTTGGAAAAGACGCTCTGCGAGGCGCTTGCTTCACCGGCGCCGCTGATCTCGGAGGTCGGGACGCATCTGGTGCGTTCCGGCGGGAAAAGGCTACGGCCCGCGCTGTATCTTTTAGCGGCAAAGTCCTGCGAAGGTTTTGACGAGAAAAAGGCGATGCCGTTGGCGGCTGCTGTCGAGCTGATCCATATGGCGTCGCTGGTTCATGATGATGTAATCGATCGTGCGCAGACGCGTCGTGGGGCGGCGACGGCAAACGCGAAATGGGGTAACCAGGTCGCGGTGTTGACGGGTGATTACATATTTGCCCAGGCGTTTTCCATGGTATCGCGCAAAGGCTATACCGAGGAAGTGGGCGAACGCCTTGCCGCGCTGGTGCAGGGGCTTTGTGCGGGGGAGATACTGCAGGATTCGGCGCTTTATACGGTGGCGCATGATTTGAAGGAATACGAGCAGCGCATCGCGATGAAGACGGCGGATTTTCTCTCGGTTTGCTGTGAGCTTGGCGGCATGGTCGGCGGTGCGTCGCCGGAAACCTGCGCAGGGCTCAAGGCGTATGGCAAGGCGATTGGCATGGCGTTCCAGATTACGGACGATCTGCTCGATGTGACGGGCGACGAGGGGCGCATCGGAAAACCTGCGGGAAACGACATCCGCCAAGGCGTCGTGACGCTGCCGGTGATTCGTGCGCTGGAGAAGAGCCCTGATCGGGACGAGCTTCGCGGAATCGTCACCAATCGGGAAATGACGGACGAGATGGTCGCCCGAGCCATTGAGATTGTCCGCGCGTCGGACGGCGTCGCGGTCGCACGGGCGCGGGCGGACGAGTATCTTGAGGAAGCGCGGCGTATTTTGCCGGAGGTTGTCGGCGGGGAGGCGCGAGAGGCGTTTCTCAGAGCGGCGACATATATCGGACAAAGGGATTTCTGATTATCATTAGGAGGAGTTCTTTATGTTTGGCATCGGGGTTCCTGAGTTGATCCTGATCTTGGTTATCGGGCTTGTGGTTTTTGGTCCCGGCAAGCTGCCGGAAGTGGGGCGCGCGGTGGGAAAGAGTATCCGCGAGTTCAAAAAGGCGACGACAGCGGTAACGGAGGAACTGGAAGCCGCGCCGGAAAAGCCGCGCCGCGAGGCGAAGGCGGAAATGAAGAAAGAGGAATCGGCCGCAGCGGAGGCCAAGTAAAGGGCGGCACGTATGGCAGAGGACGAAAAGGAAAGCCGCGGACTGCAGGAAGCTTCAGCACCCTCGCGGGCGGAAGAGAAGAGCGTGAAGGATGCGGACGCGGCGCAAAAAGCGGCGGAAGCGGCGAGGGCGAGACTTGCCGATAATCCGTGGACGGAAAACCCGGACGCCGCGCGAGTGACAGAGGAAGAAAAGGAACCGGACGAACTGGCGGAGTCCGCGTCTGAACCGGAAGAAAAGACGGAAGAAACGCTTCCGGCGGAAGTGTCCGGGAAAGAAGCCGCTGAAGACGATGAAGACGACGCCGCCGAGGGCAACATGTCCATCCTGCGGCATCTGGAAGAACTCCGGACGCGCATTATCCGTTCCTTGATCGCGATTGCCATCGGCAGCGGCGTCTCATATTTTTTTATCGAAGATATAATGCATTATCTTACGTTGCCCACCGGAAGGCTCTATTACCTCCAACCGGCGGAAGCGTTCTTCACTTATATCAAGATTGCGTTTTTCGCGGGCTTTTTGTTGGCGTTGCCCGTGGTTTTTTACCAGGTGTGGAAGTTCATTCTGCCCGCGTTGACGGTGCGGGAGCGGACGGTCATCGGGATTCTTGTGCCGTCGTCGGTTTTGCTTTTTTTCGCCGGGCTGGCGTTTTCGTTTTTCCTCGTGCTCCCGGCGGCACTGCAATTTTTCATGGGCTTTGGAAGCGAGTCGCTTCAGCCGATGTTTACATTGCACCAATATTTTGATTTCGTGCTGGCGTTCATTTTGCCTTTCGGCGCGGTGTTTGAGCTACCGCTGGTCGTAATCGTTTTCGCGAAGCTCGGTTTCATCGGCTCGAAATTCTTGCAGTCGAAGCAGCGCATCGTGATTTTCCTGTCCTTTGTCGTTGGCGCGGTCATTTCGCCGACGCCGGATATTTTCACCCAGTCGATGATCGCGGTTCCGCTGATTTTGCTTTATGAATTGAGTTACCTCGTCGTGCGGTTTGTCCTGCGGCGGTAACAAATAATAGGAGGGCTTTTCTTGGCGTTCAAGGATTTGCGGGAATTCATATCGGCGCTGGAAAAGCGCGGTCTTTTGAAGCGGATCCAGGCGGAAGTGGACTGTGCGCTGGAGATTACCGAGATTACCGACCGCGTTTCGAAAATGGAAGGCACGGGCAATGTGGCATTGCTTTTTGAGAATGTCAAAGGCTACAACATGCCGGTGCTGATAAACGCCTTCGGCACGATGGAGCGCATGGCGTTGGCTCTTGGCGTGGAAAAGGTGGACGACGTTGCTGATGAGATTCGCAGCCTTTTGCGGCTGCCGTATATCTCCTTCTCGCACAAGATGGACCTCGTTTCGCTGATCCCGATGGCTCGGAACGCGTTGTGCTTCCCAAAATATGTGAGCAACGCGCCCTGTCAGGAGGTTGTCATAAAAGACAATCCGTCTCTCGATAAGTTCCCGATATTGACCTGCTGGCCCGGGGACGGAGGCCCGTTTATTACACTGCCGCTTGTTTTTACAAAGAATCCGACGACAGACAAGCGAAATGTCGGCATGTACAGGCTCCAGAAATATGACGCGCGCACGACGGGCATGCATTGGCATATCCATAAGAACGGCGCGGAGAATTTCCGCGACGCGAAGGCGCAGGGCAAGACGCGTATCGAAGCAGCGGTGGCCATCGGCACCGACCCGGTGCTGACTTATGCGGCGACGGCGCCGCTTCCTCGCGATATCGACGAGATGGTCTTCGCGGGTTTTCTGCGGCATAAATCGGTGGAGCTGACGAAGTGCGTGACCGTCGATATCGAAGTGCCCGCCACCAGTGAGATCGTGCTGGAGGGATACGTCGATGTGGACGAGACGCGCCGCGAGGGACCTTTTGGCGACCACACCGGCTATTATTCGCTGGCCGACGATTATCCGGTTTTTCATATCCAGTGCATCACCCATCGGAAGAATCCGATTTACGCGGCGACGGTGGTGGGCAAGCCGCCGATGGAGGACTGCTATATCGCGAAAGCGACGGAACGGATTTTTCTGCCGCTTTTGCAGCAAATGATCCCTGAGATCGTGGACATCAATCTGCCGTTGACCGGCGTTTTCCATAACTGCGCGATGGTTTCCATCAAGAAAAGCTATCCCCAGCAAGCGAAGAAGGTCATGCAGGCCATCTGGGGCATGGGGCAGATGATGTTCACGAAAATGATCATCGTCGTGGACGCCCATGTAAACGTGCAGGACGAGAAGGAAGTCTGGTGGCGCGTTTTTAACAATATCGACGCGCGGCAGGATCTCGTGCTGGTGGACGGGCCTCTCGACGTGCTCGACCATTCTTCGCCGATGGCGAAATGGGGCACGAAGATCGGCATCGACGCCACAAAAACATGGCCGGAGGAAGGCCATACGCGGGAGTGGCCCGATGAGATCCGCATGACGGACGAGGTGCGGGAGCGCGTGACCGCCCGCTGGAAGGAGCTCGGCTTCGAGTGAACAAGCTGAAAGCGCATCTGGAAAATATCGCGCTGCATCATACGATTTTCGATCTGCCCTTCGCTTATATGGGGGCGTTCCTCGCGGCGGGCGGTGTGCCGGAGCTTTCCGTG
>CAMVIO010000085.1 GCA_947167555.1 uncultured Selenomonadales bacterium | reverse complement strand
CCATATTCATACAAACGCATGCACTCACTCTTTTCCAGGGAATTCGTTAGTTACAGTTTCATCAATACTAGCGGATATTGAAAGATTTGTTAAAAAGCATCTTTCTTTTGTTAGTTTAACGTCTCCAGTGCCTCCAACACCACGAGCAACGACAATTAATTGATTTGCTTCTGTATTATACTCATCATAATAACCGACATAACGATAACCGCTATAAACGGGATACTTTCCAATATCGGTTATTTTCTTTTTGATCGGCATTTTTCCATATTTAAATGTTGCAAAATCTCCAAACGTTCTTATCTCCGTCATTATATCACCGTCTAACTTATATAATTTCTATAGGCGTTATCGCATTAAGTTAAACACTCACGCGATTTCAAATTTCATAGCCAATCGCCTTTAACTTTTCCCTGATTTCATCTTCCAACTCGTGAGATTTTTTAAACATCTCAGACAGTTCAGACGTTAGGCGCGTCATCTTTTCTTCAAACGGTTCACCGTCATCTTCCTGTTCTTCGATGCCGACGTAACGGCCGGGTGTCAGGATATAATCCTGCTTGGCAATATCCTGTAACGTAGCAATGGCACAGAATCCTTTCACATCTTCCAGTTTTCCTTCCTGGAACGCGGTAAAGGTATCCGCTAACTTTTGGATATCTTCTTCTTTAAAATCCCGGTGTTTGCGATCGACCATATAGCCCATCTTCCGGGCATCGATAAATAAAGTCTTTCCTTTTTGCTTTTTGTTTTTTGAAATAAACCAGAGCGTTACCGGAATGGTTACGCTATAAAAAAGCTGCGGCGGCAGGGCAATAATGCCTTCTACGAGATCCGCTTCTATAATGTTCTTCCGGATTTCGCCTTCACCGCTGGACTGTGTGGAAAGAGCGCCATTGGCAAGTACCAGGCCAAGCTTGCCGTTGGGAGCCAGGTGATGGATCATATGCTGTATCCAGGCATAGTTGGCATTCCCTGCAGGCGGTATTCCGTATTTCCAACGTTTATCGTCTTTCAGCTTATCCTGTCCCCAGTTTGAAAGATTAAACGGCGGGTTAGCCATAATAAAATCGGCCTTTAACGTCGGATGCAGATCATTAAAGAACGTATCTGCCTGATGCGGGCCGAAATCGGCATCAATGCCACGGATAGCCATGTTCATCTTTGCCATTTTCCATGTGTCTGCGTTGGATTCCTGCCCATATACAGAGATGGTTCCCCGTTTGCCGGTATGCGCCTGGATGAACTTTTCGCTCTGTACAAACATTCCTCCGGAACCGCAGCAGGGATCCCCTTTACCAATTATTCTGATACAATCTAACGATGCACCCCCTATACTCGCTTAACGATGCACCCCCTTGCACCCCCCTGCCTATCGTTAAGCGAGTATCGCCGCAAAGTCGCACGGGACAAGGCTTCGGCAAAAAGAGAAGGGTGTGCATTTGCACCCCCTCGTCGAGGATTTTGCACCCCCAGTTCATATGTCGAATGGTTTTGTAATGGCAATAGATGTTTATAGCCAAGTGGCCCAAGTGCTTTGCAGTGGTATCTTTGTCGTGAATTGCACGGTTGCCGACCATTTCGTTTTTTTCCACTCGCCATTTTCCTTGCGGTAATCACATTTGCATTTCAGGGCGTTCATGGTGACTTCCGATATACCCTGCAATTTTTTTGCCATGTTGAGCATAACATATTCATAGGTTTCGGCGGTATCATCGGACAGTTTCGTAATGAGCTGCTGACCGGTAAAACCGAAAGTAAACTCGCAGGCATCGAAAAAGCCGCAAAAAAGCGGAAATTCTTCGTCAATGCTTCCATGTATGGCCTGTTTGCCGTCCAAAAACATCTCAAGAACGGCATCGTTCGAAAAGACGGTACGCAAAACTTCATAATCTTTGTTGTCCACAGATACCCAATGCTTATCAAAATTTTGCCGAATGGCCAAGCGGTCTTCTATCTGGTTTGCAGCCATAATCTCCCCTCCCGAATTTTCCTCTTTCTTGACCCATGGCATGGCAAGCCCGATATCGGTACTGAGTTTGCCGCGACCGAAAGACATATTTTCAATCGGCAGGGGATACATCATCATGCTTACATCGTCCGGGCCGATGCCGACTTTTTCCTTGGCGTAGCGAGTGACAAGTTCGGCAAGTTTCCGCTTTTGTTCCAGTGTTCTGGTGTCGCCAAAGGCCACGTTCACGACTATGCGCTTGCCGGTGCGCTGCATATCGGGAAAAGTATCCGTGATAAAAAATTCATCTTCTTTATGCTCGCTGATGATGATAAAACGGTCATCCATCGGGGTTTCCATAGCCTCGTGAAGAGCAAGATTCAAGGCATCGGCAAGATTACGTTTCTCCTCCCCAGTGAATTGGTTCGCTCCTATGTGAACATGAAAAACAGGCATTTTATCTCCCCTCGCTTCATTCACTCATGGCATTTCTCGCCCAGTCCGGATTCCCGATGACGGCTCTTGCTACGCCGATCATATCAGCTTTTCCCGCTTGGAGCAGGGATTCGGCATCTTCTTTTGTTTTGACACCGCCGGTAAGGATGATGGGCAGGGTCGTTTGCTGTTTGATTGCCTCGGAGGAGTCGCCAAAGTAGCCGACGCCTTTTTTGTTGCTCGGACTCGAGCCGCAGTGTCCACCGGAAATGCTGAGGTAGGAAAGTCCCGCGCTCTCCAATATTTTTGCAGCCTGAACGCCGTCCTCAATCGTACTGCCGCCGTCCATGTAGTCTGAGGCGCCGAAGCGCATTCCCAAAATAAGATCGCGCCCCAACACCTTGCGTACAGCCGCAATTACCTGCAAATGAAGTTTCAGCCGTCCATCAAGTGTTTTGATTGTGTAAGCGTCCGTGCGTTGATTCATTAGCGGCGAATAAAATTGATTGAGCAAATAACCGTGTGCGGCGTGAATCTCCACGCCATCGAAGCCGGCAACTTTTGCCCGACGTGCTGCCGCCGCAAAATTCTCTATCAAGCCGTCGATTTCTTCTTGCGACATGGCGTGTGTCGGAGCCATCGCGCCGCCCACCATAGCTTTCTTGGGACTTACAAGTCCGCTGGGGCTGATTCCTTCCGTTACCTGAGCCAACGGCGACACTGCCCCGGCATGGGAAATTTGCAGAACAGTTTTGCATCCGTTCCCGTGAATGAGGCTTGCCAGTTTCGTGAGCCCCGCTATATCCTCGTCTTTTGCAGAGGAAAGCTGATTCTCGGAAGCTCTCCCGTTCGGCTGAACAAAACTGTGTTCGATGACAACAAGCCCGAAGCAGCCGCCCTTTGTCCGCTCATCGTAATATTTGAGCTGTTCCTCCGTCACCGTGCCGTGGTCGGATTTCTCCAAATCCACCGGTGCCATGACCAGGCGATTTTTCAGGGCAATGCCGCCCACCTCTATGGATTCTCTCAACATATTTATGTTCCCCGCCTTTCTACGGCTATTATTCTGCCACAACTCCATCGGTAGCCGTATATTCTTCCAAGGAACCGGCTTTCACTTGGATGCAAACATAGGAGAGAGGTTCATCTGCCGCTGCAAAAAACTGCCGCTTTCCCGCCGGGGAAATGCGAAGCCAGTCGCCTTTCTCCAGTTGTATCTCCTCCCCATCGACAACGGCCTTGCCCCGGCCGGACAAAATCGCATAGATTTCCTCGTTTTGCTTGTGGTAGTGGGCAAAGGGTACTTTCTTCCCTGCGGCCAGCTCATTGATGCTGATTTCCGCCCCGGTAAGTCCTAATGTATCATGCAATTCAATGCGTTTTTCGTTGTCTTTGACCTTCGTCGTGCTGTAATTTTTCATGGGATTGTCCTCCTCAATTTTATTTCCAAATAACCGATTCCGTCAGCGGACGGCGGGTCTTGTCACGATGGGGCGTTTCGTTCCGATAGCCAAGGGCAAGAGTAACGGCTGCGCTGTAATGCTCGGTGTCGTAGAGCTTTTCCTCTGCGCCCAAGATACGGTCAAGTTCTTTCGGCTGAAAGCCCTCGATGGCGCAGGAATCCACCCCGAAGAAAGCCGCCGCCGTCATCATGTTGGCCATGACGATATACGCTTGTTTGGCAGACCAGTCAAAGGCGGCGCGTTCTGATTCCATGGTGTTGAAGTCCTTGGTGGAAAAATTCGTGTAGGCTTCTCTGAAAAACTCATATACCTTGTCGGGAATCTGATGAATTTCCTTCAACACATGGTCAAGGTAAGCCGAGCCGAAGGTCACGTCATTTTTCTTGTTGGCAATGAATACGATGAAGTGGCTGGCATTGTCCAAGGGATTTTGCGCGCCCCACGCAAAGGGCTTAATCTTCTGGCGAAGTTCGGCATCTTGAAGCACAATCATCTTCCACGGCTCAAAGCCCATCGAGGTCGGCGCCAGCCGCGCAGCCTCCAAGATGGCATCGAAGGTTTCCTTGGAAATTTTGGCGTTCGGATCGAATTTCTTGGTCGCATAGCGGTACTTCAGGACATTCAGCACCTCCTCGGCAGAGAAATTCGGCTTTTGGGCGTTCATGGTCAAAATGGTGTTCGGGTTCATAGCGTCATTCCATTCCTTTCTGTGTAATAATTTTCTCTGTCAATTACGAATGGGACGAAATTCGATGGGAATCCAACGATATCCTGTTGCTTCTTTTTTGATATATCCCAAGCCCGGAAAGGGGAAGTGCGCTCCGGCAACTAAAATCCTGCGTTCGGCTATTTGCGGCAATATCGACAGGCGCATTTGGGCGGCTGTTTCGGCATCCGTATCAAATATATCGCCCACTTCCGGGTGGGGAAGTTGCACCGATTTGATATGCACGAAATCTCCGAAGGCCAGAAAGTTTTGTCCCCGTGATGAAAACTCAAATCCGGTGTGTCCGGGAGTATGCCCGAAGAGCGGAACGGATTTTACGTTCGGAAACACCTCACTGCCCGAAGCATAGGACACTATGCGTCCTGAGCGGCGATAGGGAAGGAGCGCATCTCTTGCCATTTTGACAAAGGGTAACATGGCCTCCGGGAAGTTTTCCATGGGGGTGTCGAGCCAAAAAATTTTTTCCTGTTCTGCCAGATAAATTGTTGCGTTTGGGAAAACCATTTCCCCGCTCTCCATAATCCCGTTGATATGGTCAAAATGAAGATGCGTCGGCAAGACTACATCGACATCGGAAGCCGCATAGCCCGCCGCGACCAGATTCTCCGTCAAGTGCCCTTTCGTGTCAAGAAATACCGGCGATTCCGTTTCGCCTATGCCCGCATCAATCAAAATCAGATGGTTTCCGGTATTCACCAAGAATACGCTCAGCGTCCCTTCCGACATTCCATCTGCCATGAGCGGGACAAAATCACGGCGAAGCATTTCGGAAAGTTCCTCGTGAGTAAATGAAGTAAAGCCGCTGAACATAGACGCATCGTATCGGACGGATGAATCAAACAGCGCCGTCACCTCATAATCGCCCACCATGGTGCGGAAGAACCCGGGAGCCTGTGTTTTTCGCATGGGTACGGGATTTTCTTTCATGCTGTTCACGCTTTCTGCCGTCTCAATCGACATAACTTACGGGATTGCCGGTGATTTTCCGCTCGGTGCGCTGCGGGAGTCCGTCTGCCGTGTCGGGCAAGCCCACCACCATCGAGGCGCAGACGGTTTCATCTTCCGCAAGGCCAAGTTTCATCAGATAGTCGCGGACAGCGGCATTTTCGTCCAGCCAATGGAGCTGGTTGATATAGCAGCTGCCGAGGTCAAGCTCGTTGGACATAAGCATCATGTTTTCTATGGCACAAGCGCAGTCCGCCATGGCGTTGCCGTAGCCGATTTTGTTGGCCGTCACGATAAGAACGGGGGCATTGTAATGAAAGGCGAAATTTCCTTTTTGCGCCGCCTTGATGACCGCCTGCATGGACTTATACATACCAGGCTTCACTTCCATAGCGGAAAAGGTCCGGCACACAAGTTCCGCCAGTTCCTTCAGCACCTTGGGACTGCGGATGACCAGAAAATGCGTGGTCTGACTGTTGCCGCCGCAGGGGGCGGCGCGCCCGGCATCCAGTATTTTTTCGAGCTTGTCGTCTGGGACGGCTTCCGCCTTGAATTTGCGGGTGCAACGTCTCGTTTTGATGACTTCGTAAGTGTTCATGGTCATTCCTCCGCTGGCTTGTTTTCTCTATGGCGTTACATTTCCACGGATTTCGGCGTACCAAGCCCATGAGCGAGCTTGCAGGTGCATTCGTCCATATACATCAGGACAAGCGTGGGGCTATCGACGGTCTTATGGATTTTATGGACAATCTCATCGAGCCTGTCCCAAATGCGGCGACGCTCCTCTTTGTCCTCAGCGGCGACAAATTTCATCACGCCCGTGATGCGTACCGTGAACTTGCCGGAGGGCTCCATGTAGGTGTAGGCCGTCTGGGGATGGTTGACGAGCTGCCGATAGACTTCCTTGTTGCTGGCCGTGGCGAAGTAAAATTTCCCGTCCTCCTCGAACTGGAACTCGATGCACCGCGCTTCCGGCATTCCGTCCTCCCGCACGGTTGACATGATACCGTAGGCATCCACCGGCAAATACTTCATGAATTCTTCTTTGTTCATAGCCAAATCCTCCTTGTAGTATGTATATACAGATGAAACATATAAAATTACGCATGATCCAATTTGTCCGCCGCTTGGCTCATGGCCGCAGAAAGCTGGCGATATTCTGCTTCACCGATGGCGGCGACTGCCCTGTCTCTCAGCTGATGCAAACTCTCGTCGATGCCTTCTGTTTTCTCTTTGCCAAGTTCCGTCAGGCTGACATGAACGGTTTTCCATTCCTGCTCCTTTTGCAGTATGCCTTGCCCTACGAGAGCATTGACAAAGCGGGTGCAGGTGGACGGCGCAATATCCAGCTTCTCGCTGAGTTCGGAAATCGTGATGCCCGGATATTGGTTCACCACAATCAGCACATAAACATAGGGAGCGGCAATACCGGTCGTGGCATACACTTCATTTACAATACGCCGAAGCACATTCGCCAGCCGATTGGCAGTAAAGAACAGGCATTTTCTCAAGATAGTCTCGTCTGCTTTCACCTTGCCGTCCTCCTCTCTCATTTGCATATACATATGATAGCACTACCCCATACTGCTGTCAATACCCTTCAGAAAAAATTTGGCAGGACAAAAAAAGCCCCGCCAAGCATCATTCAAGATATTGGATTCATATTTGTCATTTATGTATCGTCATCCCATCGCGGAACACCACGGGCATACCGCCATCTGCGTCCACCGTTACATAATCCACCATGCTGCCCCACAGCTACTCGTCGAAATCCCAGAGCGGTGCGGTCTGCCCCTCAAACGTCTTGATGAAACCAGCCAGACGCTCTGCCTTGACCGACCGCGCGGCGATGGCCTCCGTCACCTCGTCAAACCACTGCTTGGCGGTATCGTACCGCACCACCAGTCCGTTGTAGCATTTCTGGTACTCCCCTTGGTCTTGGGCAATCCTTGCATTCTCGGCGATGCAGTTCTGCGTCATCTCCACCAGCACCGCCAGTTCCTGCCCCAAGGATGCTTTCTCCTGCTCCAACTCCGTGGTGTCGCAGAGCGTCTGCCGGACGAGCCAGGCATTGGCGATAATCTCGTCCCTTTCCGTCACCAGCTTGTTGAAGGCTGTGACGAAGGCCGTCTTGACTTCACCCTCCGTCACATGGGGCGTTTGGCACTTATGCCCGTCGTACTTGTTGTTGCAACGATAGATGACCCTGCGGTACTTGTCCGTGGAGTGCCAGACCTCGGCTCCAAAGGAGTCTCCGCACTCGCCGCATTTTATCTTGCCGGAGAAAATGCTCACGCCGCTGTATCTGCCGCCTGCACCAGCTCGAAGGTTTCCGGGGCTATGATGGCCGGATGGCTCTGTTCCACGAAGTAGCTAG
>CAMVIO010000084.1 GCA_947167555.1 uncultured Selenomonadales bacterium | reverse complement strand
ATCGGGGAATAGGTAATCGCGTGCTGCATGGTGGCGAGGCCGGGCATTACGTTTCCTTCGTCCGGCAGTGCGGCAATCAGGTCAATTTCGCCGCGCCGCAATTTTTCCACGCACTGTGTCGGCTGCGCTTCGATATACTCAAACCGATAGCCGCCATAAATGGCGATGGCTTCCAGGTAATCGTAAAGAAAGCCGCGAAAATAACCGTCCTCGCCCTTGGAAATATATCCGGGCACGTCGGTATAGCCGACGCGCAGCAAAGGCAGATCTCGGTCGGCGGCGGACGCGCAAGGGAAGAGAAGTCCCAGCGTCAAAAGGATTGCTATAAGGATCGCGGGTTTTCGCATGAGAATCAACTCGCTTCATATAACTAATCAAAAAGCAGTATTATATAAATTATACTAAACGCCATGCGCTATTACAAGCAATTTGGAATAACTGGGCCTTTATGTTCATGTTTTTGGGTGGACTTTAAGGAATATTTTGTCTGTCGACAAAATTAGAACTAAGGCGTTATAATTAGAACTAAAGCGTTATATAAAAATGGGGGATAAACAGATGGAACAATTCTTTAAGTTGAAAGAGCGCGGCACGGACGTGCGGACGGAGGCAATGGCGGGGTTGACCACGTTCATGACGATGGCGTACATCCTCGCGGTCAATCCGGGAATCCTGAGTGCGGCAGGTATGGACGCGGGCGCGGTCTTTACGGCGACGGCGCTGGCGTCGGCGCTCGGTACCCTCTGCATGGCGATTTTCGCGAATATGCCGCTGGCGCTTTCGGCGGCCATGGGACTCAACGCGTATTTCGCGTTCACGGTCGTCATCGGCATGGGCTATACATGGCAGCAGGGCCTGGCGGCGGTCTTTGTCGAAGGTATCATTTTTATCGTGCTTTCATTGACAAATGTCCGCGAAGCGATTTTTGATGCGATACCGCGTCAGCTCAAGACGGCGGTGTCTGTCGGTATCGGGCTTTTCATCTGCTTTATCGGTTTCCAGAACGCCCATATCGTGGTGGACGGGCCGACACTGGTGAAGCTTTATCCGTTCAGCAAGGCACTGGCGGACGGGACGTTCCGGACGGAAGGCATTACAGTGTTCTTGGCGCTTGTCGGCCTTTTGCTGACGGCAGTGCTGATGGCGAAAAATATCAAGGGCAGCGTTCTTTGGGGCATCATTTCCACCTGGGTACTGGGCATGGTCTGCCAGCTTGCGGGATTTTATGTGCCCGATCCGTCGAAGGGATTTTTCAGTCTGTTCCCGTCGGCTATCGTCGCGATGCCCGCATCCATGGCGCCGACGTTCATGCACCTTGATTTCGGCTCGATCTTGAACGTCAATTTCCTGACGATTCTTATGGCGTTCCTGTTTGTTGATATGTTCGATACGCTGGGCACTGTTATTGGCTGTGCTTCGAAAGCGAACTTGCTGGACAAGGATGGAAAGTTGCCCGGCATACGGAATATTCTCTTGGCTGACGCCATCGGAACGACGGCGGGGGCGCTCTTAGGAACGTCGACGATTTCCTCTTTCGTCGAGTCTTCGGCGGGCATCGCCGAGGGGGGGCGTACTGGCCTTTCTTCCGTCGTGACGGCGGGGCTGTTTTTGCTGGCGTTGTTTTTCTCGCCGTTGTTCCTCGCGATTCCGGCGTTTGCCACCGCGCCTGCGCTGATCATGGTCGGCTTCCTGATGATGCAGCAGGTTAAGGATATCGACTGGTTCACCGATTACGCGGAAGCGGTTCCGGCGTTTATCGCGATCGCTTCGATGGCGTTCACCTACTCGATTTCCGAGGGTATCGCGTTCGGCGTCATTTTTTACACATTGCTCCATCTCCTGACGGGAAAGACAAACAAGATCACGCCGCTGATGTATGTGCTGACGGTGCTGTTTGTTTTGAAGTATATTTTCCTTTGATATGAAGTGCAAAAAATGGCGATTGGAAAGGTAAAAGAGTTTCTCTGGCGGTACGGCATGGAGGAAAAAGTTTTCAGGCACGGAAGCATGTATGGTGAGTATGGAGGATCATTACGAAAAGGCTTCAACAGGTAATTTGATGATCGGGGGGGACGAAAAATGCGGAATATCACTTTGGGAAAGACAGGAATAGAAGCACCGCAGAACGGATTTGGCGCATTGCCGATCCAGCGCGTGACAAGGACCGAAGCGGTGAAGCTCCTTCGTGCTGCCCGTGAAGGAGGAATAACGTACTTCGATACCGCACGGGCATACAGCGACAGTGAAGAGAAACTGGGGGCGGCTTTCGAGGGAATGCGCGATGAGATATTCATCGCCACGAAGACCCATGCCACGACGCCGGAGGGATTCTGGAAGGATCTTGATACCTCGCTGAAAAATCTTCGCACGGACCATATCGACCTTTACCAGTTCCATTGCGTCAACCAGTGCTGGGCGCCGGGGGACGGCTCCGGGATGTACGAGTGCATGACCGAGGCGAAAGCGCAGGGAAAGATACTGCATATCGGCGTCACGGCGCATAAGCTTCAGGTCGCATTCGACTGCGTGGCGTCCGGGCTTTATGAAACGATGCAGTTTCCTTTCAGTTACCTTTCTTCGGAAAAGGAGCAGGCGCTGGTTCAAAAGTGCAAAGAAGCGGAAATGGGCTTCATTGCGATGAAAGGGCTTGCAGGCGGACTCATCACGAATTCGCGGGCAGCGATGGCGTTTATGGCACAGTATGACAATGTGATGCCGATTTGGGGGGTGCAGCGCGAGAAAGAACTTGCCGAATGGCTTTCGTATATGAAAGACACTCCGAAGATGACGCCTGAGATTGAAGCGTTTATCGCGAAGGAACGCGAAGAGTTGACAGGAGAATTCTGCCGCGGTTGCGGTTATTGTATGCCGTGTCCGGCGGGAATCATGATCAACCAGTGCGCGCGCATGTCGCTGATGCTTCGCCGGGCGCCGTCGAAAGCGTGGCTCACGCCGGAGATGCAGGCGGAAATGAAAAAGATTGAGGGATGTCTGAACTGCCGCCAGTGTACGGCGAAATGCCCTTACGAACTCGATACTCCCACGTTGTTACGCAAGAATTACGAAGACTACAAGCGTGTATTGGCAGGCGAAGTTGCCGTATGAGAGATTTTCTTGCCTATATCTTTTTTCAATGAAAAAGCGAACCCGATGCGAAAAGTGTTTCGCGTCGGGTTCGCTTTTTATCGACTCATTTTTTCCAATTTCCCTGCGGCCAAGGCGCGCGGGGTTTTTATCGTGTCGAACTGAACCTTGACGGCGTCAGTCTCTATTGAAAGAACCGTTCCGGCACCAAAGGCGGCATGGCGTACTCGTTGGCCGGGGGTTAGCTCTTCGGCGGCGTGGTCTTCCAGCCGCGCTTCTTTAGCGGTAATCTCGGCGCGGGCTTCTTCCACTAAAGCCTTGTTCGGTTCCGGATCAAAAATGAGCCGGGTTTTGTCTACGTCCAGCAGAAAACGGGATGGGAAGCGCACCGCTCCGTCGTTATGGAGGCCCTCAGCCTCGGAAAGATATAGCTTGTCCTTTGCCCTCGTCATCGCCACGAAGGCAAGCCGCCTTTCTTCCTCCATGGCTTCCCGCGTCTTTGTCTTGCGGGAAGGCAGGATTCCCTCGTTCATCGCCATCAGGAACACGACAGGGAATTCCAGTCCCTTCGCCGTATGGATTGTCATCAGCCGCACTCGGTCTTGATGTGTTTCGGCGTCGCTGTTTGTGAACAGAGCTGCGTGATCGAGGAAATCCGCGGCGCTTGCCTCTTCGCCACAGGTTTCCTCGTACTCGCGGACAGCGGCCTTCAGCTCCGCCAGATTGTCCAGCCGTTCCTGGCTGCCCTCGGTGCGAAGCAACCGTTCGTAGCCGCTGGCGTCGAGAATCGCCGCCAATAGTTCTGTCGCGGGTTCATCCGCCCGCTGGGCGAAGGTTTCCACCAACGCCACAAAATCCTTTGCCTTCGTGCGTTTGAAGATTTCATTGTCGAGATTCTTTTGGAGCGCTTGGTACAGCGTGCAATTTTCCTTTTCGGCGATTTCTTCGAGAAATGCCATACGTCTTTGCCCGAGGTTCCGCTTCGGCAGGTTCGCGACACGGCGGAAGGAGAGGTCGTCTTTGTAGACGGCCATGCGGAGATAGTAGAGAGCGTCCTTGATTTCGCGCCGCGCGAAAAAGGGCGTGCCGCTGTATATGACATAGGGAATCTTGGCGTCGATCAGCGCGTCTTCCAACGCGCGCGTCACATAATGGGCTCGGTACAGCACCGCGATATCGGAAGGCTGTATCCCCTCCGCCGTCAGTTCCGCGATGCGGGCGGCAATCCAGCGCGATTCTTCTTTGGCGTTAGGCCCATGGTGGCAAATCGGCTTTTCGCCGTTTTCTCGGACGGGCAGCAAATCCTTTTTGATGCGGTTATGGTTTTTCGCGATCAGGGAATTGACGGCGGACAGGATTTCCGGCGTCGAACGATAATTCTTCACCATAGGGATAGTTTTCTCTCCGGGAAAATGTTGGTCGAAGTCCATCAGGAATCGGCCGTTGGCCCCGCGCCAGGTGTAAATGGTCTGGTCAGGATCGCCGACGACGAACAGGTTGCCGTGGTGGGCGGTGAGAACCTTCAAAAGCCGATATTGCAAATCGTCGATGTCCTGGAATTCGTCCACCATGATGTATTCAAGCCGTTCCTGCCATTTTTGCCGGATGGTCTCGTTTTCCTCGAAAATGTGCAGCGTGAAGACGATGAGGTCGTTGTAGTCGAGGGCGAAGCATTTTTTTTCCTGCCAGAGATAGCCGAGAAAAATGATCTCGTCAGCATCCCGTGCCGCCATGTATTTTTCCCGCAGCGCTTCCAGCGGCATCGCGATCAAATCCTTGTAATAGTCGGGCTGCTTGAAAGTCTTCTGTATCTCGATCATGTCCCGTGCGTCGGAAAAAGTCCTGTGGCGCAGCGTCAGACCGCGTTCTTCGTAGACCCGTGCCAGCATCGTGTCGATGTCGGCGTTGTCCACGACGAGGAAGCTTTTCGGGTAATTGACTGCGTGGCTGTCCTCCTTCAATACAGAAACGCAGAAGCCGTGGAACGTGGAAATATATCCAGTGTCGTCGTCGCCGATCAGCCGCCGGATGCGGGCACGCATGACATTCGCCGCTTTGTTAGTGAAGGTGGCGCAGAGAATATGTCTCGGCAGCACGCCAAGTTCTGTCGCCAGATAGGCGAAGCGATGGCTGATCACCCGCGTCTTGCCGGAGCCGGCGCCCGCCACGACGCGCACCGCGCCCTCGGTGGCCAGCACAGCCGCTCGCTGCTCCGCATTCAGCCCCGAAAGGATATTTCCGCTCATGTCGTCCCTCCTGCGATGGTAATTTGTTTTCATTATATGACAGGAATGTGTGAACGGCAAGAAAAGGAAAGAGATTTCGCATCGGGTACGCTTTTTCCTTACCATGTGCTATAATAGAGTGCAGTAATAGACAATATACGATGGGGTGGACCCTATGACCAAGCCAAAACCGATTACGATAGACGATATAGTTTCCGAGGTCAAGCATACGCAGCCGGGTGCGGATGTGGATTTGATCCGCAGGGCTTACGATCTTGCGAAGGAGGCCCATGAGGGGCAGAAACGTGCTTCCGGAGAGGAATACATCATTCATCCCCTGAATGTGGCGTATATCCTTTCGGATATGCACCTCGACGAGGCGGCGATTTCGGCGGCGCTATTGCATGACGTCGTCGAGGATACGACGTTCACCATCGAGGAAATGCAGGAAAAGTTCGGCGGCGAGGTCGCACTTTTGATCGACGGTGTGACGAAGCTCGGCAAAATCGAATATAAGTCGAAAGAGGAGCAGCAGCTTGAAAACTACCGCAAGCTGTTTCTCGCGATGGCGAGAGATTTGCGCGTTATTTTGATCAAACTTGCTGACAGGCTCCACAATATGCGGACGCTGAAATATATGCGAGCGGACAAGCAGAAGCGTATCGCCCGCGAGACCATCGAGATTTACGCGCCGCTGGCAAACCGACTCGGCATCTCAAATATCAAGTGCGAGCTGGAGGATCTTTGTCTCCGGTATTTGGAGCCGGAAATTTATTACGATCTTGTGGAGAATGTAAGCCAGAAGAGGCAGGAACGGCAGGCGTTCATCGACGAGGCCATGGCGCAGCTTCGCGAAAAACTGGAATCTTCGGGCATGAAGGCAGAAATTCGCGGCCGGGCAAAGCATTTTTACAGCATTTACAAGAAAATGCGCCGGGACAACAAGAGCATTGCCGAGATTTATGATCTTTCCGCCGTGCGCGTGCTGGTGGACACCGAGGCCGAATGTTACGGTGTGCTGGGGCTGATCCACGCCATGTGGAAACCGATGCCGGGTCGGTTCAAGGACTATATCGCGATGCCGAAGTCCAACGGCTACCAATCGCTCCATACGACGGTGATGACCAGCGGCTATCCGCTGGAAATCCAGATCCGCACTTTCGCGATGCACCAAGTGTCCGAGTACGGCTTTGCCGCCCATTGGAAATACAAAGAGACAGGGAAGAGTGCCACTGCGGGGGACGCCTACGACCAAAAGATGTCCTGGCTCCGTCAGATGGTCAATCTGCAGCAGGAACTCAACGATCCGAGGGAATACGTCGAAGCGCTGAAGGTGGATGTTTTTTCCGACGAGGTTTTTGTGTTTACGCCGAAGGGGGATGTCATCGGGCTTCCGAAAGGGTCGATTCCGCTGGATTTCGCTTACCGCATCCATACCGAAGTCGGCCACCACTGCGTCGGCGCGAAGGTCAACGGCAAGCTGGTGCCGCTGGAATACAAGCTGAAAAACGGCGACATCGTTTCCATCATCACGAACAAGGCGAACAATGGCCCGTCCCGGGACTGGCTCAATATCGTCGCTTCGTCTGAAACGCGCAACAAAATCCGCTCGTGGTTCAAAAAAGCGACGCGGGAAGAAAATATCGAGCGCGGGCGCGCATTGATTGAAAAAGAAGCGAAGCGCCTCGGATACGAGCCCAAGGAACTTTTGAAAGACGACCGTCTTCTGCAAGTGGCAAAAAGGTTCAACGTCCATGCCGAGGAAGACATGCTGGCATCGCTGGGGTTTGGCGGAATCACTGTCAACAGCATTCTGACAAAACTGATCGACCTGCACAAACAAGAATTGAAAGAAAATACCGCGCCGGATGTTTCCAAGCTGCTCTCCGAATTAAAGCCGCAACAAGGCGAGGTCAAGAAATCCAGCCACGGTGTGCTTGTGGAAGGCGAGGCGGGGATTCTCGTGCACTTGGCGCGTTGCTGCAACCCGATTCCCGGCGATCCGATCGTGGGCTTTGTAACCCGGGGACGCGGCGTTTCCGTGCATCGGGAGGATTGCCCAAACATTTTCCACGATGCCGGCGATTATTCCCGGGCGTTGGAAGTGGACTGGGATATCGGGCTGGACAAGGAATACACGGTGCAAATCGCTATCAGATGCAACGATCGGAGCGGGATGTTGACAGAGCTTTTGGCGGTGATTTCGGAGATGAAGGTCAACATCAGCTCCATCAACGCGAAGCCGAACCGGAACAACAAGACCTCGACGGTCCTTATGGGGCTCGACGTCAAGAACGCGCAGCAGGTTTCTCAGATCATGACGAAGTTCCGCCGTCTGAAGGATGTTTACAGCGTCAGCCGTTCAATGCCAACGGGGGCAAAGGAGATTCACGAGCCAAAAGAAGAGGAGGAATGAGGCGATGGGAAAGCTTACAATTCAGTCCTTTGCGGTCATGCCTTTTGACGAGAATTGTTATGTGGTTTCTGATGATACGGGCGAGGGCGTCGTGATCGATCCGGGCGGAATGGCGAAAGAGATTCTTGCGTATATCCGCGAGGCGAAGCTCTCCATCAAGGCGGTGTTGGATACCCACGGCCATTGCGACCATATTGGCGCGAACGACGCTATTCGCGACGCGACGGAAGCGCCGCTCTATATCCATAAGGAAGACGGAGCAATGATTTCTGACATACGGTTGAATCTGTCTGCGTTCATGGGCTTCAAGGTGAT
>CAMVIO010000083.1 GCA_947167555.1 uncultured Selenomonadales bacterium | reverse complement strand
AATGCCCGACGCGCTGCAACGCAATCGGGCAAAGACACCACACAAAGCCGGGGGCCTTGCGCCCTCTATTTTACCACAAAAAGAGGAGGTTATACAAGTGGCTACATTATACGACTTGACTGATGACTATTTAAATTTGCTTATGCTCGCTGAGGATCCGGACGTGGATCCGCAGATCCTGAAGGACACGATGGAGGCCATCGGCGGCGAAATCGAAGAAAAGGCCGACGGCTACGCCATGGTTATGAAGGAACTTGAAGCGCAGGAGATCGCGCTGAAAATGGAGATTGACCGGCTGACGAATCGCCGCCTTGCTATCTCTAATAACATCACCTGCCTGAAGCGCGGGCTGGAGGCAGCCATGCGCCTGACTGGTAAGACAAAATTCAAGACAACGCTTTTCTCGTTTGGCATTCAGAAAAATCCGCCCAGCGTCGTGATGGACGAAACATATATTAAAAACATCCCGGAATACTATCTGAAATACAAGGATCCGGACATCGACAAGAAGCGGATCCTGGCAGACTTGAAGGCCGGTAAGGATCTGGAAGGCATCGCGCATATAGTCCAGACCGAAAGCCTGCGGATCAGGTAAGGGGGTGGTAATGTGGCGATTTTAGTTATGGTTTACGGGCAGAGCGGAACCGGCAAGAGTACCAGCCTGCGTAACTTTGAGCCGGAAAACGTCTGCATTATCAATGTTTCCGGAAAGCCCCTACCATTTCGCAAGAAGTTACCCGCGAACAACACAGATAATTACGTCCGGATCGTGAAGCAGCTGCCGAACATCGCACAGCCCAGCATTGTGATCGATGACGCGACCTATTTGATGGTGAACGAGTTCATGCGGAATGCAAAGATCTCAGGGTACCAGAAGTACACAGACATGGCCTACAACTTCAATTATCTGATCGATGCGGCGGCGCAGCTTCCGGATGACAAGATCGTTTATTTCATCGGTCATTCGGATCAGGCGGACGATGGGCGCGAGCATTTCAAGACCATCGGCAAAATGCTGGATAATTACGTCACGCTGGAGGGGAAATTTACCATCGTACTGAAAACCATCGTAAAGGACGGGGAATACCTGTTTTCCACGCAGAACAGCGGACAGGACACGGTGAAGGCGCCGATGGGATTATTCGAACACGCGACCATCCCGAACGACTTAAAGGCCGTGGATGACGCGATCCGTGATTACTATGGGATGAGGTGATTATATGGCAAAAAGGCAATTGATGCGAAAAATCACTTCAAAAAACATCGGAGAAGCGGCAAGAGATTGCGCCTATATCATAAGAAAGCATTCCAAAGAAGATCCATGTCCGCGTGAAGCACTCGCGGAAGAAGTGAATTTAACCACAGGCCAGCTTTCAACGGTTATTAAATATATGCGCAGATGTTCCGAAAACAATCTCGAAAAATACATTCGGTTTTATCCAATTTCTAGCAAGCGCGGATATTTTTTCCCGAAGTCTTTTGAAGATTTTGCCCCTTATTATGCAACATTGGCGCAACGGGCAAGTTCCATTGTAAGAACGATTAAGCCAACGGAAAAAGCAATGATTTCCGTTGGTATTAATTGGGAAGATTATCTGCCGAAGAACAATCCTAAAGAAGTCACCAACTATCTGGAAGACATTCCAGAAATAAACAAGCATACTGCATGGTTCTACGAAGAAGAGGAGGACTAAAACATGAAGAAAATCAACATGACTAACGTAAAAGAAGCGGGCGAATTCAGCAGACCGACCGCAGGCGCATACATCTGCACCATCACGGATGTTGAAGACGTTCCCGCAAAGGAATACTTAAAGATCACTTACGACATCGCAGAGGGTGAATTCGCTGGGTATTACGCCGAAACCCGCGCCGCGCATCCGGATTGGACGTGGTCAGGCGCATACGTCAAGTCATACAAAACAAAGGCGCTCCCGATGTTCAAGCGGTTTTGTACTGCGGTCAGCCGGAGCAACGGCAACTACGTCTTTGACGGCGGCGCGGTAAACGCGGACGAGACCACCCTGATCGGGAAGCGCGTCGGCCTGCTGATGCAGGAAGAAGAGTATTACAGCAACAGTGGCGACAAGAGAACGCGGCTGATCGTCAGCAGAGAGTTCTCCACGGATAAGCTCGCGGAACAGAAAACACCCGCGCCGAAGCTGCTGAAAGAAGAACCGGCCCTGCAGACACCCAGCGGTTTTATCAATATCGGCGCATCTGACGATGACGAAAGCGAGGTGCCGTTCGATTGATAATCGAAGACACACGGCAAAAAGCCGGAAAGCACGACCTGAAGCATCAATATTTCGAGGAAAATAACATTGAAATCTTGCGCTGTAAATTACCATTCGGGGATTATGCGCCGGTCCCGTCCATCTCCATCGACACGAAGGAAAACATGGACGAGATAGCTGGCAATATCTGCGGCTCGGAACATAAGCGTTTTATAGCCGAATGCAAGGCGGCAAAAGAAGCCGGGTGCAAGCTGATCATCTTGGTGGAAAACCGGAACGGGATTACAGACGTTTCACAAGTTCACACATGGCTTAATCCACGAGTTATCTATTCTCGGAAGTGCGTTCAGGGCGACCGGCTGCAAAAAGCGATGGAGACGATAACAGAGCGTTACGGGGTGCAGTTTATGTTCTGCACTCCGGAAGACGCCGGTCGGACAATAACGGAGATATTGCGCCATGAGTATGATGGATGCGGCAATTGAATATGCAACCAAATACGGCTGGGCGGTATTTCCGGTCAGCCGAAAAACAAAAAAGCCGTTGACACCGCACGGATGCAAGGACGCAAAAAAGGACGTCGGAGCAATCCGCGCCTGGTGGAAGCGGTTCCCAAACGCAAATATAGGCATCGCAACAGGCACCATATCCAACTTAATCGTCATAGACGAGGATCTGGACGAGGACGAAGGAAAAGACGGCTATCAGGCGGTCAGGATGTGGGAGCGAGAAAACGGAAGTCTTCCGGAGTCTGTCCGCGCTATCACAGGGCGTGGTGGAGCGCATGTGTATTACAGATATACCGGCAACGACATCCTGAACCGTGCGGGAGTGCTTGAGGGCGTAGATGTGAGAGGCGAGGGCGGCTATGTGGTTGCCCCGCCTTCCATCCATCCGAACGGGACAGAATACCAATGGGAATACGCGCCGGACGAAATCGAGCTGGCAGACGCGGATGATGTTGTTATTCGACTTGTCCATACTGGCAAGGCTTCCAAAAAAGATAAAGACCGGTTTAAACTTCCCGACGTCATTCCCAGCGGGGCAAGAAATGACACTCTTTATCGGTTAGCCTGTTCCCTTCAGGCGCATGGTGTGCCGGATGACGGGATCCTGTCAGCTGTCGAAAGCGCAAACGCCGAACGATGCGAAACGCCGCTTGAACAGACGGAGCTGGAGACCATCGTTAAAAGCGCGCTGACTTACCAGAAGGGCGAATTAAAGGTGATTAGCGCCGGCCTTCCTCCGCAGCGGGAGCCGGATCTGGATTACAAAGTGGACAAAAACGGAGAAATCACAGATCAGCCGCTTCAGACTATTGCCAACTGCGAAGAAGCAATTCTATACGACGGTGCGCTGTATGGGCGTATCCGTTACAACGAGATAGCATACGCGCCGTATGTTTACGGCTCCTTACCATGGCGGGAGGCGCGGGGCTGGAGAGAATGGACAAACACGGACGACTCGAATTTACGCTCGTATATCGAAAACACATATGGCATGAAGTCTATGGAAAAAATCATGGACGCATTGACGAACGTCTGCAGCCGCTATCCGGTCAACCCGATAAAAGACATGTTGGAATACTGCCATGAGGAATGGGATGGCAATAAGCACGTTGAAAATCTACTCCCTGCCATGCTAGGCGCGGAAAAGACAGAGTACACCACCGAAGTGATGAAGCTGTTCATGCTGGGCGCTGTGGCACGGATATACAATCCTGGCTGTAAGTTCGATTATATGATCGTTCTTGTCAGCGGACAGGGGACCGGTAAATCAACCTTCCTCCGGATGTTGGCGCTAAATGATGCGTGGTTTCATGACAACTTCAATACGCTCGACGGAGACAAGGCTTTCGAAAAGTTGCGGGGGATGTGGATCGTGGAGCTGGCAGAACTGCAAGCCCTGAAACGGGCAAAGGACAGCGAGATCACAAAAGCGTTCATCACTTCCCGCGTGGACACGTACCGCACACCATACGGACGCCGGACGGAACAGCATCCGCGCATGTGTGTGCTTGCTGGGACGTCAAACCCTGTCGACTTCCTGACAGATCGAACCGGCAACCGGCGATTTCTCCCGGTGACGTGCGGGGTAAATCCGATCACGTTCGACATGTTCGCAGACGAGATCGCGACGAAGGCGGAGATAGTGCAGGCCTGGGGCGAAATCATGGACGAGTTCAAGCGGTGCGGCGGCAAGCCAAAGTTGACACTGCCGAACCGGCTGCAGAATAAGGCTATTGAAATGCAAACCGCGTACCTTGAGGAAGACCCGGACGTGGGAATCATCCAGCAGTGGCTAGACGGCACAAACAAAAAACGCGTCTGTGTGGCGATGCTGTGGAAAGAGGCCCTAAAACATGAGTATGAAATACTCAGCCGAAAAGACACGAATCGACTGCACGAAATCATGAAGAATGTTTTTGCCGATAAATGGAAATATGTGAACAAGCAATCTTGCGATGCGTACGGGATCCAGCGGTGTTATGAGAGAAAAGACGACTTTTTAACCGTAAATCCTGACGAAATACCATTTGATTAGCCGATTTTTTGCCGATCGCTTCCGCTCGGCAAAGAGTACGGCAAAACCAAAAACGACGTATTTCCGCGGTTTCTGAGGTATTTTTTTGCCGTTTTGCCGTTTTTGCCGTTGATTCTATAGAATCTTAAAAAATAAATAATAATAAAAATAGGTAATTATAGGAAATTACGGGCAAAACGGCAAATACGGCAAAAATCTGCGATGGTGAAAGGCCAGCAAATGACAAATAAAGATGTAAACGATTTTATCAAAGATGCCTATACGGTATTCAAGAAATACCGCGACTGCCGTCCCCTTCCTCGTGAACTACAGCCGCATGC
This sequence comes from uncultured Selenomonadales bacterium, assembly GCA_947167555.1. Classification (GTDB taxonomy): domain Bacteria; phylum Bacillota; class Negativicutes; order Selenomonadales; family Selenomonadaceae; genus RUG12372. Next base: position 2,978 of record CAMVIO010000083.1, on the reverse strand, counting down.
GTGGGACGCGTTCATGGGGATCATCAATCAGTACATCCGGTACCAGGGCGACAGCACTGAGCCGGTCAACGGCTGGATCATGGACATGGCAGTCGGACTATACAGAGAATTGGAGGCAAGCGAATGACATACAGTGTATACGACACCGCGAAGGGACTGCAGCTTCTCGACCGCGTCCCGGCGGAAGTCGTGATTAGGAAGATGAAGATGCTTGAAAGCACTTTTTGGCGATGCGTCGGGCAGAACCTGATGTACCGGCAGAGGTACGAGATTATCCCCTGCACGGACGAACTGGCAAAGATAGCGCCCATCCCGGCGGTTAATTTCGATGCGTTCGCGGAAGAGTGGACAAAGGCCTGCGCGGCGGTCGGGAAGCGGTTCGGGTGGTGCGTGAGGTGGCTGGAGGTGCCGGAATGCAACTAGACGGGCAAATGACTTTTAACGATGTTGATCCGGAGTATAAAGCCTTCGTTGATAAGTTCAAGCCTAAAAAAACAACGGACGATTGCTATACACCAAAAAACATATATCAAACCGTGCTTGATTGGTGCGTTGAGGAATACGACATAGACCGAAACAACATTGTACGCCCATTTTGGCCCGGCGGGAACTATCTGGAGCATGAATACCCGGAAGGATGCGCTGTTGTGGATAACCCGCCGTTTTCGATAATCTCACAGATTGTGAGAAATTATAACGCCGCGGGAATTAAGTATTTCCTGTTTGCGCCGTACCTGACGAACCTTTCAACGGGGGACGCCTGCTGTCATATTGTAACTGCGTCATCAATCACTTACGAAAACGGCGCGGATATCGGGACGTCCTTTGTAACCAATCTGGACAATTACCGGCTTCGAAGCTGTCCGGAACTGGCAAAGAGGATAAAGGCGGCAAACGCGGAGAATCTCAAGGCGATGAAGAAACAGATGCCGAAATATCAATATCCGTGCGAGGTAATCACTGCGGCCGCGCTTGGATATCTGGCAGTTCACGGCGAAGAATTAAAGATACTCCCGGAGGATTGCTATTTTGTTCGGGGCATCGACTCGCAAAAAGCGACCGGCAAAGCGCTTTTCGGTGCAGGATATTTACTTTCGGAACGAGCCGCCGCAGAGAGAGCCGCCGCAGAGAGAGCCGCCGCAGAGAGAGCCGCCGCTACTAAATGGACATTAAGCGAACGCGAACAGGCCATTATAAGGCAGTTGGGGAGGGCGAAATGACCGGACAGCTATCCATTTATGACCTGTTTTATCCTGACCGCATCGACCCGCTCCGTGAATGTGCTAGGCGTGCAAGCCCTCAATGGGTGCAGTCACGGGGCGACCTGATCCGGCTGGCAAACGAAGACCTCGACATTGAGCGGTGGACACGGCACGTCCGGCATGAGTACTGCCCGTACGGCCTGAACGGTCACTACAGCATGAGCGACAGGCCAAACGCCCTTACAAGCTGGGACATGCGGACGGAAGACATAACGATCACTTACAACGACCCCGAAGGCATCAGCCATACCATTATACGAAGCTGGCAGGATTTCGCCCGTGAAGTCATGAATCTGATATGGACAGGCGAATACAGAGAGGAGGAAGACAATGAGCGAGCCGTATAGAAGCCGGGTTTATACAGACCGCCCTGATTATGCGGATTTTGATTCCCCTGAAAAATTTCAGGCGATACTCGGGATCATCATGACGCGACTTCGGCAACATCCAAAAGCTATTTGCTCATATTCTGGCGGTGCCGATAGTGATATTCTAATTGACCTGATAGAGCAGGCCCGCGATATTGTCCCGTCGCTTCCGAAGGTTAAATATGTTTTTTTTAATACCGGACTAGAGATGAAAGCCACAAAAGACCATGTAAAGGCAACAGCTGAAAAGTACGGCGTGGAAATCGAAGAGGTACGCCCAAAGGTAAATATAGTTCAGGTTACACGAAAATACGGAGTACCGTTTGTGTCGAAGATTATGAGCGGCGGTCTGGACGAGTGGCAGAAAAAGGGTGTACCGCTGTCTATCGCAGACGAATACGAACAGGCCGAGGACAAGATCGCGAAGAGGGCAGAGCTTAAAGAGCGATATCCGAGGTGTGAAAGCCTGATCAATTTCCTATGCTGCTGCAATGCGAAGGGAGAGCCAAGGCCGAATATTCAGCTGGTCATCAATTCATCGAAGTATATGCGTGACTTCATAGCGGAGTATCCGCCGGACTTCAAAATCAGCGCAAAGTGTTGCGATTACTGCAAGAAGCAAGTCGCGCACAGCGTCCAAAAAGGCTATGAAATGGTCATCACCGGAGAACGCAGAGATGAGGGCGGGATGCGGTCGGTTCCGAGAAGTGGGGATCTGAACAAGACCATGTGCTTTACGGAAACGGCAGACGGTTCATATCGCTTGAGACCGCTTTATTATGTCAGTGATGCTGATAAGGCATGGTACAAGGACTATTTCGGGATTCGATATTCGGACGCCTATGAGGTCTATGGTCTGAAGAGAACAGGATGCTGCGGCTGTCCGATATCGTACCGGGCAGTTGATGATCTGGAGCTGATCGGGAAGTATGAGCCGAATGTCGTTAAGGCAGCATGGAATATTTTCGGGGACAGTTACAGATACAGACAGCAGTATAACGCATACAAGGCCCAGCGGATGGAAGAAGAGGATCAGGTGCCGGGCCAGATGCGGTTGGAAGCGTACTTGAATGCTATGAAGGAGATGACAGGATGATTAATTGCGGGAACTGCAAATACAATCGCAGGGACTGGACGAATCCAAACAACCCGGACTTCTACTGTGGGAATGAGGATTCGGACAATTACGGATACAACACGGCTTATATCGATGAATGCGAGGACGGGGAGGAGGAACAATGACCAATCAGGAAGCCATAACCAAACTAACCAACATCCTGAACGACGACACATACGCCTGGCACCCCGCCCACGCCGAAGCGCTGGAGATGGCGATAGATGCGCTAAA
>CAMVIO010000082.1 GCA_947167555.1 uncultured Selenomonadales bacterium | reverse complement strand
GACGTCAGGAATCGGCCTTGCTGCGGCGCGAATGTTTCTTGCAGCGGGCGCAAAGATAGTTATCACAGGACGAAATGAAGAGCGAGGAAAAGCCGCACTTCAATCTCTCGATGCATTTGATCGTGCCTTTTTCGTTCCATCTAATGTGCGACTTTCCGCAGATTGCGATAAACTTGCTCAGAAAGCGAAAGGAATATTGGGACGACTCGATGTGCTTGTCAATTCGGCTGGCATTTATCGAGAGGAATCGGCAGAATCTCTTTCCGAGGAATCTTATGCAGAAATTATGGATACGAACATAAAAGGAACGATGTTCATGACACGTGCGGCATTACCTTTTTTGCGTGAAACAAAAGGAAATATCATCAATGTCGCATCAGACGCCGGACTTCATGGAAATTATCTGTGCAGCCTATATTGCGCGTCCAAAGGCGCAGTAATTCTCTATACGCGTGCCCTCGCCATTGAGGCTGCTTCCTTTGGCGTACGTGTAAATGCGATTGCCCCCGGAGATATCTTAACTCCATTGACCGAGCAGCAGTTAAAAAATGCGCCGTCTCTGGAAGAGGGAATTTCAACGATGGCGTCCGTCTATCCGATGGGAAGGATTGGAACCGCGGACGAAACGGCGGCGGTAATTTGTTTTCTCGCATCGCCTCGTGCATCTTTTGTGACCGGAGCATGCTGGAGCGTAGACGGGGGGCTCACAGCATGAAGGAACCCCGGGATAAGTCACTAAAGTATTTTGAATACCTATTTTAAATTCCCTGAAATTTATTGCCGTCATAGTATTCCTTTGCTATGATAGAAAAACGAAATCTAGAAAAAGGTGTGTTGTATTTTGCCGGAATCGGAAGATCTATTGACGCTGGGCATTGAGTCAAGTTGTGACGAGACAGCCGCTGCAGTGTTGCGAGGCGGACGGGAGCTCTTATCGAATGTAATATCGACACAGATCCCCGTACATCGAAAATACGGCGGAGTAGTCCCGGAAATTGCGTCGCGGCGTCATATCGTAAATGTAATGCCGGTAATTGACGAAGCACTGCAGCAGGCATGCGTTACACTGAGCGATATCAACCAGATTGCTGTGACTTATGGGCCTGGGCTTGTAGGTGCGCTCTTGGTTGGCGTTTCGGCGGCGAAAGCATTGGCCTTTGCGAGAAACGTGCCCCTAATTGGCGTCAATCACTTAGAAGGGCACATTTTCGCGAATTTCCTAACCCATCAAGAGTTAACGCCGCCTTTTATAGCGCTGGTAGTCTCCGGCGGTCATACAGCCCTAATTCATGTACGCGACTATAACCATTTCACAATGATGGGACAGACGCGAGATGATGCAGCGGGGGAGGCTTTCGATAAAGTAGCGCGGGTAATGGGGCTTCCGTATCCGGGTGGGCCTGAAATCGACAAACTCTCAGTGAAGGGAGACGAAAATGCAATCGATTTTCCGCGTGCGCTCCGGGAGAAAGGCAATTACGAGTTCAGCTTCAGCGGTCTGAAATCTGCGGTGCTGAACTATCTGAACGAAATGAAAATGAAACGTGTGGAAGTGAACCGGGCAGACGTTGCGGCATCATTCCAAAAGGCTGTAATCGAAGTACTTGTGCAAAAAGCGCTAGAGGCCTTGAGCGAGTCAAAGCTGAATACCTTGGTATTGGCCGGAGGAGTTGCCGCAAACAGCACGTTGGAGCAGCGGCTTCGCAGAGAGGCGGATGCACATAACGTCCGATTTTATTTTCCGAGCAAGCTCCTCTGCACGGACAATGCGGCGATGATTGCTTGCCGAGGCTACTACCAATCTCGCGCGGGATTGTTTTCTGATTTGCGGCTAAATGCCGTACCGGGACTTTCGCTGACGGACGTTGAGGTATAAAAGATATGGGAGGGTGACAGGATATGACGAACGAGCTACAGAAATTGGCGGAAATATTGCGTGAGAGCAAACGTATCGTGTTTTTCGGCGGCGCCGGGGTCTCGACGGAGTCCGGGATTCCCGACTTTCGCAGCGCAAACGGATTATGGAACGAAAAACTCAAGATGGAATTATCGCCGGAGCAACTCGTATCGCATACGTATTTTGAACGATTTCCAAAAGAATTTTTTGATTTCTATCGTGAAAAGCTTGTGTACCCGGACGCGAAACCAAACGGTTGCCATAAGGCGCTTGCGCGTCTGGAGGACATGGGAAAACTTCTGGCCGTTGTCACGCAGAACATCGACGGCCTTCATCAAGCGGCGGGCTCGAAGACGGTCTACGAGTTGCATGGTTCCGTACTCCGCAATTACTGCATGGATTGCCATGCTTTTTACGACACCGATTTTGTGATGCGTTCCGCGCCGGAGCCGCCGCGCTGCGAGGCCTGCGGGGGAATCGTGAAACCGGATGTCGTGCTCTATGAAGAACCGTTGGATGGAGACATCATGCAAAAAGCGGCGGAGGCCATTGGCCGTGCCGACACTCTGATCATTGGCGGCACTTCGCTGGTCGTTTATCCGGCGGCCGGCTTTATCCGATATTTTAATGGAAAACATCTTATAGTTATAAATAAAACAGAAACCCGTGCAGATCGATCGGCAGAGCTTGTCATAAGAACTCCCATTGGAGAAACAATGGAATCCGCTATTGCGGCGCTTTAGGAACTGTCGAAAAATAAACTATACATTTAGCTTGTCTAAATTCCCGTGTGCTTCGTTGTCGTCGGTCGCCATAGCCCCGCTATGACTCCCTCCTCCGCCTCGCACACGAAAATTTATCCTGCGCTATCTGCACAGTTTATTTTTCTCCAGTTCCTTAGAACAATGAATTTTTGCTTCAGGTAATAAACTCGGTTGCATTGAGTGGACAAACATAAAAAATCATTGTATAATGGAGCGAAATTTGCATAAAACAAAAGCATTTTAAAATAACTGTCTTTTGTAGAAGGAATTTCTTTACCATAGTTTTCGAGTCTAGGAGGAGAATAATGGGACTGATTGTAAAAAAATTCGGAGGCAGCTCGGTCGGCACCACGGAAAAGATATTGAACGTGGCAAAACGGATTCTGGCCGAGAAGCAGCCGGAGGATCAGATCGTCATGGTTGTCTCTGCGATGGGGGATACGACAGACGATCTGATTTCGCTAGCCAAACAGATTGACGAAGAGCCTTACCGCTATGAACGGGAAATGGATATGCTGCTCACCACCGGCGAACAGGTATCGATTGCCTTGTTGACGATGGCTTTTCGGAGTCTGGGACAAAAAGCGATTTCCCTGACCGGCGCGCAGGCGGGAATGTATACGAATTCCGTTCACACGAAAGGAAAAATCGTCGATATCCAGCCGAAGCGTGTTGTAGACGAGCTGAAAGCAGGAAATATCGTTATTGTTGCCGGCTTTCAAGGCGCTGACGAGTTCGGCGATCCCGTCACGCTTGGACGAGGCGGTTCCGATACCTCGGCAGTGGCGCTTGCCGGCGCGCTCAAAGCCGACAGCTGTGAAATATATACGGACGTGGACGGCATTTATTCAGCTGATCCGCGTGTAGAGCCGGACGCGCGACGCATGAAAGAAATCACTTATGATGAAATGCTTGAGATGGCCCGTCTCGGAGCCGGTGTCATGCAGCCGCGTTCGGTTGAAATGGGCAAGCATTTTAATATCCCTATCCATGTTCGTTCGACATTCACTACAAAACCGGGCACATTCATCAGGGAGGCATATACGATGGAAGAGAAAGATTTTGTTATTCGCGGCGTAGCACATGACGAAAAGGTCGTCAAAATCGCAATCCTTGGCATTCCGAATAATCCGGGAATAGCGCATCAGATATTCTCCACGCTGGCGAGCGCGCATATTGTCGTGGATATGATTGTCCAAAGTATCCGCAATATCGAAAAGAACATTACGGACATGGTGTTCACGATTGCGGCAGACGACCTTGTGAAAGCGCGACCTATCGTCGATCAAGTCGCGAACAATTTAAATGCCATCGCCGTCCTTGTCGAGGACAACGTGGCAAAAGTTTCTATCGTAGGCGTCGGCATGCTTGGAAATCCCGGCATCGCGGCGCGCATGTTCGGCGCATTGGCTTCGGCAGATATCAATATCGATGTCATCAGCACCTCCGAGATCAGCATTTCGTGCCTTGTGAAATCTTCCAGCATCAAGCAGGCAGTCAACGCAATCCATCGCGAGTTCTTTCCGGTGAAAGAACAAAAATAATATAATGTATACTTTGAAAATCCCGCAGGAAAAAGTTAGGTTCAGTCGAATAAATAATCGTTTAATTCTTGAAGTAAAGGAGACTTCACAATGGAAATGAAAATGGCAGCGTCTCACGCTGCAGGAAAGAACCTGAGCGACGCGATTTTTGGAGCGAGCGCGGCGGCAAAGGCTGCAACCGCCAAATTCGGCGCGGAGAAAGTCACCAACGCGACAATTGGCGCCATCATCGACGAGCAAGAAAAACTCGCTTGCATTCCGACAATGGAAAAGGTATTTCGGTCCTTGCCGATGACAGACATGATCGACTACGCGCCGATTGCGGGCTTGCCCGATTACCTGGACGCGGTGCAAGGACTGACGTTTGCGGACCAGAAGCCGGACGGGTATACTGCGGCCGTGGCCACGGCCGGCGGAACGGGCGCAGTGCATCATGCCATCGCGAATTATTCCGAGGTTGGGGACGAAGTCCTAACCTCCGATTGGTACTGGGGGCCGTATAACGCGCTTTGCCGCGAAGGAGGGCGCAAGCTGGCCACGTATCAGTTGTTCGACGAGCAGCAGAATTTCAATATCAGCGCGTTTAAAGAAAAAGTGTCGACGCTGCTCGGAAAACAGAATTCACTTTTGATCATCATCAATACGCCGGCGCACAATCCGACGGGATACAGTCTCTCGGAAGACGATTGGGCACAGGTGCTTGACGTCTGCAAGGCGGAAGCCAAGAAAGGCGACAAGAAGGTCAGCATTCTTGTGGACGTAGCTTATATCGACTACGCGGGAGAAAAAAATGAAGCCCGCAAATTCATGAAGCAGTTTGGCGGGCTTCCCGACAATATGTTGATAATGTTCGCTTTCAGTATGTCTAAAGGTTATACGATGTATGGACAACGCACGGGCGCGATTATCGGCCTTTCTGCGAGCAAAGCCGTCATTGACGAATTCGTGCAGATAGTCAAATTTTCCAGCCGCGCGACCTGGTCGAATATCAACCGCGGCGCAATGACAGTTTTGACGAAAATCCAACAGGACGCAACGCTCCTCGCGCAGTTCGAGAAGGAGCGGGAAGAGCTTTACCAGACCATCCGCAAGCGCGGCGCCATCTTCATGGAAGAAGCCGCAGCCTGCAAATTGAACTCGCTGCCGTATAAAGCCGGATTCTTTATCTCGATCCCGGCGACGGATCCCGGTGCGGTTTGCGACAAACTCCACGACGATTTGATTTTTGCCGTTCCGCTGAAAATGGGAGTCCGCATAGCCGTTTGCGCGGTGCCGATTGCGAAAATGCATGGAATGGCGGAGAAAATCAAAAAAGCGTATGACGCCATAAAATAACATTGGACCTAAAGAGAAGCTGCCGCAGCAAAGTACGCACAGCTTCTCTTTTTTTGAACCTGTTCATTTTTTGTTGCGGGGACTCGCGCCCGGTGCTACAATTAAATAGGATTTTCGTACGGGTTTGCGCCCGTCGACGCGCATGGATGCGCTAGTGCGGGCGCAGGAGCGTGATGCGACGCCTTTGCGCCCGTCGCTTAAAATTTTTAGGAAAGAAATGAGGTTGAAAACAATGATTTGGAACGGAAAAAAGAAACTCTTCGCGGCGGCTTTGGCCGGAGTTTTGGCGTTAGGCACGGGCGTCAGCGTGTCCGAGGCGGCCGCCGCTCCCGTGGAGCGGGAGAGCATCGCGCAGATCGCGCTGCTGCAATCCTTGGCGCAGGGGTATTTCGGCGGCACGATCAACGCGGGCGAGCTTCGCGCGCTCGGCGATACGGGCATCGGCACCTTCGAGGGCCTGAACGGCGAGATGATCGTACTGGACGGCGTAGTATACCAAGCGTTGGGCGACGGGCGCGTGATTGTCGCTCCAGACAACACGATTATTCCCTACGCTACCGTGACGTATTTTGACGCGGATATTGCCGTCGAACTGAAAAACGTGAAGAACAAGGCGGATTTTGAAAAAGCCTTGAACAAGGCGGTCCACAAGCATGGGGCGAACAGCTTTTACATGGTGAAGCTTCCGGCGGAATTTTCCTCCGTCCTGTTCCGCAGCGAATACGGCAGCAAGGAGCCGTATCCCACCTTGGTAGAGGCGCTCAAGGGCAAGCAGACTGAATTTACCGAGAAAAACATCAAAGGCACATTGGTGGGACTCTATTGCCCAAGCTATATGGGAGAATTGAACTCCGTCGGCTGGCACTTCCATTTCATTTCGGACGACAAGCAAAAGGGCGGGCATATTCTGGAGCTTTCCCTGAAAGAAGGTACGGCGCAGCTCGACAAAACGGACAAATTCACCATGATTCTGCATGACGACAAGAAATTCCAGGAAATCAATCTCGCCAAGGATATGAAGGAAGACATCCGCAGCGCGGAGCAGGACACCAAGGGCAAGCTCAATCAGTGAAGCCGCGCGACAAAACTACGGGAGCCGACGCGAATGCGCCGGCTCTTCAATCTATATAGGAATAAGGAACTGACATTATGAAGAAAAAAATCGCCGTGCGGATCGAGCTGATTGACTTAGTGAAAGCTGTTACCATCTTTTTGGTGATTTTGGGGCACACGACCCCCAATGAGGCGACGCCGCTGTACCGGAGAATCCTGTATTCCTTCCACATGCCGCTCTTCTTTTTCCTGGCGGGGCTGTCCATCCGTCCGGAGCCGATTGCGGGGCAGGAGGGCTGGCAGTCGTTCCTGCGGAAAAACACGCTGGCGCTTGTCGTTCCCTATCTGATCTGGGGGCTGATTTACGCGCCGTTCTCCTTCGACCGGTTTCCGCAGCTTTTCTACGCGTCATGGAGAACGCTGACCGCCATGGGAACCCTGACGTCGCTTTGGTATTTGCCGGCGCTGTTTACGGCGCGCATTTTGGTGCAGGCGTTGATTTCGTGGTGCGGCGCAGCCAATCCCGACAGGATTCGCGCATGGTGCGCCTATGGGGCGGCCCCGATGCTCGTGATCGGGTTTCTTTGCCCGTCGTTGGAACTCGGCTACCCTTGGTGCCTGAACGTCGCCTTTGTCGCGGCGGGCTTTATCCTGATGGGGATTGCGCTGCGCCAGAAAATCCTGATTTTCGCGCAGGAAACGGGGACGAAGCTCGGCGCGGCGTTCATTTTCGCGTCCGTGCTGTTTTATCTCGGCTCAGCGGGGCGTGGGGACGCCTTGGAACTGTCCCTCATGTGCGACGGCAGATACGGCAATCTGTTCTGGTTTTTACTGAACAGCGTTTCCGGCTCCATGACCGTAATCTGCTTTTGCATGATTCTGGCCCGGATCGCCCGGGAGGGGGCGCGGCCTTTCAGCGTGTCGGCAGTCTCCTGCATCGGGGCGCACACCATGGGCATATTCCTGATCCACAAGAATCTTGTGTTTCAGTTGATTCTTCCGTGGATCCGCAGTTTTGTCCCCGACATGGAATTTGCTACGGCTTTTCTCGCAAGCTGCGTCGGTCTCGCGGCAAGCCTCTGGCTTTGCCTGCTGATTGAGCGCTATGTCCCGCAGCTCCTTGGGCAATTCCCCCGGTATGACGCATGAAGGGGCGGATGGGTTCAGACAAAAATGGAATTTTTCGAGATTCACCAAAAAATTTTTTCAAACGTGTCAATTTTGAGACGGCTGATTTGTTATAATAAACGAGAGGCTAAAAATCACTTTTGAAGGAGGTTTTCAAATGGCAGCAATCAACGAAGCAAAACTGACGAGGGAACAAATCCTGAAGGCGATGGCCTGCGAGACCCCCGAGGAGCTGATTGCGCTGGCGAAGGCCGGGGGCTACGAGCTGACGAAAGACGAGGCCGAGGCGTACATTGCGGAGCTTTCCGACTTCGAGCTGGACGGGGAAACCCTTGCGCAAGCGGCAGGGGGCTCCTGCTATGGCAATATGACTTGCGATGGCAACGAAACCAATCCCGCCCACCCCAAGTCCTGCTTCGCGGGCGA
>CAMVIO010000081.1 GCA_947167555.1 uncultured Selenomonadales bacterium | reverse complement strand
CCCGGCTGGATGAGGCCGTAGTTTCCATCGGCGCGGCGATAGACTACGCTGATCTCTTCCGTCTTCGCGTCACGAAAAACATAGAAATCGTGGTTGACCATGTTCATCTGCATGATCGCTTCCTGCTCGTCCATCGGCTTGATAGAGAAATGCTTGGTGCGGACGATGGTGTACTCGCCCGCGTCTTCCTTCTCATCGGCGCGCGCCTGCGCGGCCTTGCTCTCTTCCGCTGCCAGCTCCGCCTTGAAGCCGCCCTCGCGGAAACGGCGCTGGAGCTTCGTCTTGTGCTTGTGGATCTGGCGCTCGAGCTTCTCAACCACGAGATCGATCGACGTGTACATATCCATCGTCGCTTCCTCGCCGCGCAGCATCACGCCCTTGTCGATAGGCACTGTGACCTCGACGGTGTGACGTCCCTTCGAGACCGTCAACAGCACCGTGATTTCGCCAACCTTATCAAAATACTTGGCGATCTTGCCGACGCGCTTCTCGACGTAATCCTTCAGCGCCGGCGTAACCTCCATATTTCTTCCTCTCACTGTGAATGTAGCCATGCGATACATCCTCCTTCTCTGATAGAACGGATTCATCCGCCCGTTCTGCATACTGTACTTATTATTTCTGCATTTCGGCTGAAAATCCTTCTTTTTTTGAAAAATCCCCTATTTTACCCAGAATCCCCGTTTTTCCGCTTCATCGCAATAGGCGTCGTAGAGCGCCAGCGTCTTTTCGTGGTTCTCGCGGATAAAGGCGATTTGCTTTTCCTTTTCGCTCTCCGTTCCTTCGCAGCAGACGTGCCCCGCCATTTCCAGTGCTTTCGCCGCCTCCGAAAGCTTCCTGCCTCCGACGGAAAGCGCCGTGGATTTCAGCGCGTGCACATGTGTCGTGTAGTCTTCCCAATTCCCGGCGTCATAAGCGGTCTTGATCTTCTCGAAGGTTTCCTCCTTGCGCTCGCAGAACATCTTGACGAACTCCTGGAACATTTCTTCCATGTCGCCGCAATACTGCATGCCGGTTTCCTTGTCGATCTGCTCGTCGCCGGAATCGCTCGGCGCGCCGCCTGCGCTTTCCGTTGTCTCGGCGGGCTTTTCCTCCGGCATCTGCGCTGCCGTCTCGACGGGTTCCGGCTTCGCCTCTTCCTTCGGCTCCGGCGATGCTTCCTCCGGGCTCAAAATCTTGCTCTCGGGCAGGTAATCCTGAATCATGCGTTCCAGCATCTTGCTGTTGATGGGCTTCGACAGGTAATCGGTGAAGCCCGCCTCGAGGAACATTTCCCGCGCCCCGGCAATGGCGTTGGCGGTCAGCGCGATAAAGGGCACGCCGTGGCACTGGCTCTCCGGCATCGCCTTCGCCCGTTCCAGGGTTTCGATGCCGTCCATTTCCGGCATCATGTGATCGAGGAACACGATGTCAAAGCGCTTGGCGGCAATCTTGTCGAGGCACTCCATCCCGCTCTTGGCCGTCGTGATTTGGATTTTCGTGGATTTCAGGAGGCTCTGGAACACGAACAGGTTCATGCTGTTGTCGTCGACGACCAGCACCTCGGCCTCCGGCGCGATGAAGGTTTCGCGGTACGCCTGCTCGCCCTTGATGAACGCCTCGACGCGTTTCTCGAAGTCGCCGATGGGCATGGGGTCGTTGATTTTCTGCGGAAGCGTGATCGTGAAGGTCGAGCCTTCGCCGTAAGTGCTTTCCACATCAATCTTGCCATGCATCATCTCAACGAGACGCAGAGTGATCGAAAGGCCGAGTCCCGTTCCTTCGACGTTGCGGTTCTTCTCCACGTCAAGCCGCTGGAACTTCGCGAACAGCTTGCCCTTGTCCTCCTCCTTGATGCCAAGCCCCGTGTCGATGGACGCGATGCGCAGCAGCAGATTGCCGTCCTCCGTTGTTTCGCCGCGCACGTCGAAGGTCACGCTGCCTTCGGGCGTGTACTTGACCGCGTTGTTCAGGATATTGACGATGACCTGCCGGATACGGACCTCGTCGCCGATCAGGCTGTCAGGGATCGATTCGTCCACCTTGATGTAAAATTCCAGCCCCTTCTGCTCCGCCTTGTAGCGGATCATATTGACGACATCATTCAAGAGCGAGCTGAGCTGATACGCCGTCTCGACGATTTCCATCTTGCCGGACTCGATCTTCGAGAAATCGAGGATGTCGTTGATCAGCGAAAGCAGCGTCTCGCTGGCGCTCTTGATGTTCCACGAGTATTTCCTGATCTGCTCGTCGTCCGCCTCGCGCCGGATCATCTCGTTCATGCCCAGCACCGCGTTGATCGGCGTGCGGATCTCGTGGCTCATGTTCGCGAGGAACGCGCTCTTGGCCTGGTTCGCGCGCTCCGCTTCTTCCTTGGCCTCCTTGAGTTCCTTGCTCTCCTCCGCCTGCAGCGCCGCCGTGAACGAATAGAGCGTGAAAATGCTGAACAGCAGGATCAAAAGGCCGAAGACCCAAAGCACCAGCAAATGGATCTTGGAAATCCCGCCGGAGAAGAAATCCCTGTCCGCATAGCCGACCATCATGAAATTCCAGTTCTGCACCTCGGCGGCACAGGGGAAGTATTCTCCGCCCAGCGTTTCCGAGGTGATTGCCGCGCTGCCGACTTTTTCGACCTCCGGCATCAGACGATCGAGATCGATCAGCGTATGCTCGTCATCCTTGTAAAAATGCCCGGAATCGGCGTTCCCGCCGTAATCGGCGACCACGCGGCCCGTTGCCCGCTCGCAGAGGAAAATGTGTCCCATGCCGACGCGGGCGGCCAACGGAAAGCGTTCTGCCACTGTTTCGCTTCGATAAAATTTATAGAGCACATAACGGATATTTTCCTCCTTGAGAACAGGCACCGTCACCAGCACGCCCCGCCCCGGATAATTGCGGATGGAACGCGCGCCGCGGAAGCTGTATCCGATCTGCTCGTTGGTCTCCTTATGGAGCGGCATGCCCGCCACCACGTTGCCGCCGTACTCGACGACGCCGATGGTCGCCGACGGGTCGCGGGCCGCCAGCGCGTCGATGAATGCCGCAGGGCGCAGATTTTCACGCATGAACAGGTCGCCCGCGTCCTCCAGTTCCCGCGCCACGCTGTCAAGCTGCAGCGTCAAGTCATTGGCCGCGTCCTGGGTCTTGTCCCGGACAAAATGCGCCGCCTCGAAATCGATCAGCACGTTCATTTTCCAATGGACGAGCAAACCGATGCTGCTGATGATGAGGACGAACACGGCAAAGGACAGGACGAGCCGGGCCGCGAAGCTGAATATGTTTTTGCCTTTGCTTGCTCTCGCTTCGTTATTCAACCTGCTCGACCCCCCTTACCAGCCAATTCATGTGAACCCTGAGGTATTCGTTGCTGAGGATTTCTTTCTCGTCGCACCGCTTCACGCCGTTGTTGTCGTAGATTTCCCCGCCGTAAATCAGGCGCTCGCCCTTGGAGCGATCCCGGACAGAGCGTGTGACAGCCTCCCTCGCCCTGGGCGACACCCGCCCGCTTAAAGGCGCCACCGTCACGATATGCTCGAGAAAGCCCTGCCAAAGATAATTGTTCGCGTTCGCCATGCGTCCGGTGCGGACATGCCGGCTCAAAAGATTGTAGTAAACCGTCCGCCAATCCGACTGCACGGCGGTCAGGCAGTGCTCGTGCTCCGGATGCAGCTCATGGGCGTCGATATAGTCTATGCCCCGGTTCTCGGCGGCATCCGCCACCGTGCGCCCGTCCTGCTGATAGGAGAGCACGTCCACGTTTTCCATCGTCAGGGCATCCACCGCCGCGCGCTCCCGATCCGGCGTGTTCCAGTCGCCGGACCACGCCACCTTCACATGCGCCGCCGGATTCGCACGCTTCACGCCGATGGTGAACGCGTTCAGTCCCCGATTGACCTCCACGCAGGGAAACGGCGCCACATAGCCGACCATGTCCGTCTTTGTCTGGAAGCCGGCAATCAGGCCCGCCAGATATTGCACCTCGAAAAGCCGCGTCGAACACGACATCATATTGTCCTCGGAAAACTCAGTCGTCTGCAAAATGAATTCAATATTCGGGTACTGACGGAACAGCTCGCGCATCTCCGGCGGGTACCGATGCCAAGTGACGACGACTCGCTGGACGCCTTGCGAAACAAGGCTGTTGAGAATCTTCCTGTATTCGCCGATGGAACGGAGCGCGTTCTCCTTCACGATGACGTCCATGCCCAATTCTTTCGCGGCGGCATTCAGCCCCTCGTACTGCACCTTGTTCCAGCCGTCGTCGTCCTTCGCTCCGCGCATGACCAAGCCGATCTTCGGGCGCGGCTGTTTCGGCACGGTATGGAACTCGACCACCGAGACGACGATGCAGAGCAGCACCATGAGCGCGACGCCCATGATGAAACGGCGCTGGCGCTTTTCCAGCCGCTTCTCATCCGATCTGTCCATGCTTCGTCCCTCCTTCCTTTGCCTTGTCAATGCGATTCGACACAATGACAAAAGGCGCGTAAATGAAAAGGTCGAGAACGAACACCACCAGATGCAGCACGCCGCCCATCAGGGAGCCGGTCCCGAGCACGCCGCTCAAAATCACCGGCACGGTGCCCGCCGTGGCGAATTTGAACACCGGAACGACGCCCCATGAGATCGCGGCCCAAGCCACCACTGTATTCGCCAGCGGGGCCATCAGGAAAGGCAACAGGATCGCCGGATTCAGCACCACCGGCAGGCAGAAGTAAAACGGCACCGAAATATTGAATACCAGGAACGGCAGCATGAACCATGTGATGTTCCGCAAACGGCGGTTGGCGGAAAAGACCAGCACGGAAGCCGCCAATGCCAACACATGGACGTCCGCCGTGCGGAAAAATTCACTGGTAAAGACGAAACCGCGCACCAGGCTGTCTCCCGGCAAAAATACGGCGGCAGCCGCCGACGCCTGGTTCGCAAGCTGGGCGGGCCAATAAGCGAAGTCATGGACGAGCTCGATGAAGCCGTCCCCGAACAGGCCGCACCACCAAAGCAGCCAGGTCGCAAGCTGGTACAGCAGCGCAAACGGGAGCGTCTGCGAAGCGGGGCGGAACACCGAAGTGACAAAGCTGTCGAATTCGCCGTGGAAAAACACGAAAAGCTGCGTAGCCACGATGCAAAGCAGCAGGAACGAGACAAGCGTCAGGGCCGCCGGAATGCACCGCTCCAGCGGCTTCGCCACCCGCTCGGGCAAAGACTCCGGCACACGCAGCCGAAGCCCAGGAAAACGATCGAGCCACGACAGGATACGTGCCGACAGCGCCCCGAACAAGTAGGCCGACGGCACCCGGAGCGGCGGATGCCCGAACACTTCCGCAGCGCCGGGGCCTACCTCCGCCTCCATTTGCATGAACATAAAAAAGCCCCCCAGCGCGCAAAAAGCCGCCAGGGACTTGTCCCCGCCCCATATTTTCGTAAGCTGGATCGCCAGCGTCATCGTCAGGAAAAACAGCAGCAAGATATAGCTGATGCCCATAGCCTCCGAGAAAAGCTGCGCAAGGCGGTAAAAGGCCGTCGCACGGTATTCCTCGCCGTACAGCCCGCCAGTGATGGCCGCCCCCAATCCCATACCGTTCTCGCCCATGACCGGCCCCTTGGGATCGAGAGCCGCCCATTGGATAATACGGAAGCCGTACAGCACGATCATGAAGGGGATCAGCCGATAGAACGTTTCGCGGATCGCAGTCATGTACTTGTTGCCGGAAAGCCGCCCGGCCCACGGGATAAAAGAGCATTCCACCCAGTCAAAGAACTGCTCCAAGCCCTATCGCCCCCTTCCGCGCACCGCGTTTTTCCGTCACTTTTTCCCCAGCAAATCTGCCAGCGCCGGGTCGTCCAGCGTCTTGATGAGCAGCGCCTTGTTCACCCGCTCCACCAAATCTTTCGGCATGAACGGCTTTTTGATGTAGTCCTGCACGCCCATCATGCCCGCCTGCATCACCGTGTCCCGATCCGATGAGGCCGTCAGGAAGATCACGGCAACGTCCTTCATGTCCTCGCGCTTCCTGATGATCTCCAAAGTCTTCAGCCCGTTCATCATCGGCATCTGGAAATCCAACAGCACCAAGTCGACCTTTTCCCGCTGCAATATATCAATGGCCTTCATGCCCGAATCGGCGAGAAGCACCTCAATATCCTTCATATCTTTTTTTAAAATGAATTCCGCCATCTTGAGGTTCATATCGTCGTCGTCCACGATCAAAATCCTTGCCATTGCACCTTCCTCCGTTTCTTGCAAAATCCCTATGAAATATTTCTCCGTTTCCTTTTGTTTTCCTTCTTCCGTGAAAATTTTTTATGGAGCCTATGCGCAATAAAAACCCGGCCTTGCGAACAAGACCGGGTCCTTTGCTGTATGAAATTACGGTTCCTTACTTTTTGACGACGTTCGCCGCCTGCGGGCCGCGCGCGCCCTCGACGATCTCGAATTCCACTTCCTGCCCTTCCAGCAGCGTCTTGAATCCCTCGTCCTGAATCGCGGAGAAATGGACGAACACGTCGCCGCCATCCTCGCGCTCGATGAAACCGTAACCTTTTTCCGCACTAAACCATTTAACTTTACCGACCATAACTGAAACTCTCCTCCTAAACGTGATGAACTCTGAAGGTTCTCCCTAAAACTAGTTCATATTATAGGCGTGTTCTATGGCCGTGTCAAATAAAACTGAAAAATGTTGCAACTGTCACATTTTGACAGAATCTTTTCGTTAGGAAAATAATCCCACATTGGTTTCCCTTGCATGCCGATAAAGGAAACGAAAAATCACAAAATCTTGGACAGGAATTCCCGCGTCCGTACTTCTTTTGGACGGCTGAAAATCTCCTCCGGCGTGCCTTGCTCCAAAATCACGCCTTGGTCCACGAACAGCATCCGGTCGCCCACCTCGCGGGCAAACCCCATCTCGTGGGTCACAACCGCCATCGTCATGCCTTCCTGTGCCAAATCCTTCATGACCTGCAAGACTTCCTTGACCATCTCCGGGTCGAGGGCCGAAGTCGGCTCGTCGAAAAGCATCACCTTCGGCTTCATGGCCAACGCACGGGCAATCGCCACGCGCTGCTGCTGACCGCCGGAAAGCTGCTCCGGATACGCCGCCGCGCGGTCGGCCAGCCCGACCTTCGCGAGCAGGCGCATCGCGACAGTCTCCGCCTCTTCCCGCGAAATACCGCGCACCTTCATCGGCGCCAGCGTGATATTGTCCATCGCCGTCATGTGCGGGAACAGATTGAACCGCTGGAACACCATGCCGACCTCGGCGCGAACCTTGTTGATGTCCGTTTCGCCCAGCTTCATGCCGTCCACGACGATCTCGCCGCTCGTCGGTTCTTCGAGATAATTGATGCAGCGAAGCAGCGTAGACTTACCGCTGCCCGACGGGCCGATGATAACGACGACCTCTTTTTCCGCGATATCGAGATTGACGCCCTTCAGCACTTCGACGCGGCCGAAGGACTTTCTCAGATTCCTAATGCTGATCATCGATCTTGTACCTCCGTTCGAGCCATGCCACAAGCCTCGAAATCGAGACCGTCATCGCCAGATAAATGATCGCGACGCAAAGCCAGATTTCAAGTGAAGCGTATGTACGCGCGATAATCAGCTGACCGCGCCGGGTCAGCTCCTCGAAGCCGATGACCGAGACCAGCGACGAATCCTTCAAAAGCGCGATGAACTCGTTGCCCAGCGGCGGAATTACGCGCCGCGCCGCCTGCGGCACGATAATATAACGCATCGTCTGTAGCCAGCTCATGCCCAGCGAACGCCCAGCCTCCATCTGCCCCGCGTCGATGGACTGGATGCCCGCGCGGAAAATCTCGGCCACATAGGCGCTGCTGTTGATACTGCACGCCGCGATCGCAGCGACAAAAGGATCGATCCGCTGCCCGGTCACGACAGGAAGCGCGAAATATACGAGGAATATCTGCACCAGCAGCGGCGTCCCCCGCAGAAAATCGACATACACCGCCGCAATCAGATGAATAACACGGTACGTTGAGATACGCGCGATGCCGACAAAAAGCCCTATGATAATGCCGAGCAGCACGGACAACGCAGTAATCTGCACCGTCACTGCGGCCCCCGTCAAAAGAAGCGGCATCGCCTGCACCATCAGGTCAAAATTTATTTCCAATCGATTCACCCACTTTGGAGAATAAAACAAAATTTAATCTATTATATTTCAACGCAATCAAATAAGCAACAAAAA
>CAMVIO010000080.1 GCA_947167555.1 uncultured Selenomonadales bacterium | reverse complement strand
CCGCCACTTCGCCGCGTTATATGGAACGCGCCATCGACATTTTCATCGAAAACCTAAAGGCTTACCCCGACACTTCGAAAATGAAGAACCTAATCGACAAGGAAAAAGGGTACTAAACTTAATTCATTTCATCGGCCATACGCAATATCCGAAGCTCCGGCGAATCGTCTTCCGCCGGAGCTTTATGATGCCTGTGCACGATTTCCGCTTCTGCCGCAAAGCCTTCCTGTAAAAGCATGGCCGCCCCGATTTCTGCGTGATGATAATAAACGCGCATTTTTCGGTGCAGGACGCCGTCGCCATGAACGCCATCGCCATATTCTCGCGCCAGCGACGAAAACAGGGCGGCAAAAAGTACCGCAAAGCATTTCCAAAAGATGCCGAATTCCCCGTCTCTGCGCCCGACGTCATGAAGCAACGCGCACCGCGTCAAAAAAGGCAAATCGACTTTTCCTTCCTCGTTTTCCGCAAGCGAAATCGCAGTATGCGCCGTGCGAAGCGCATGACATTGGTCGGGAACGGACATACCGAAAAAGAGAGCTTGCTGTCCCCTGTTCAGTTTTTCTTCCAAGAACGCCCTGTCTTCTGCGGAGACATTGGCAAAAACCGCATGGAAAAATTGCCGGATCCTTTTCATCATTCGATATAAATGAGCTCGCGATATCCTTTCGCCGTCTGGCGACGGACAGCCTCATCCCTCGTCTCTTCCGACGGGGCCAGCTCGACAATCTCGCCCGCCGCACGCCGTTCTCCAGCCAGCCGAATGGCTTCTTCCCTTTTTGGCGCCGCATACGAAATATAGGTATCTTTCTGCGACACGGGCGGTTTGAGATTCTCCCGTTCAAGCGCCAGCATGATTCGCTCGATACCAAGGGCGAATCCCGTCGCTGGGCACCCGCGCCCAAAATCCGAAAGCAGGCGATCGTAACGGCCGCCTCCGCAAAGCGGAAAGCCAAGCCCCGGCGTGTACGCCTCAAAGACCATGCCCGTATAATAACCAAAGTCCCGGATAATGCCGAGATCGAACTTCACATATTCCTCCGCGCCATACGCTTGCAAGAGCCGATATATCGCCTGCAGATTATCCAGCGCGCGAAGGCTTTGCCCATTCGTCGTCATCGCCCGCGCTTTTTCTATGATTTCCGTCCCCCCGTGTAAAAGCGGAACAGCAAGCAACGCTTCTTTTTCCTTCGGCGCAAGTCCAGCCTGATCCGCCAATACGCGTAATCCTACCAAATCGTGGGCTTCCAGCGCAGCTTTGACAGCCTCCTGCGCAGACTCGTCAAGGCGGAGCTCCTGCATCAGTCCGTGAATGAAATCGACCTGCCCGAGACAGACCTGGAAGTTCTTCAAGCCCGCGTTTTTCATCGAAGCCACTGCCAACGCGACAATTTCCGCGTCGGCCGCCTCAGAATCGGACCCCATGAATTCAACGCCCGCCTGATAGAATTCGCACTGCCGCCCTGTCTGCGCCTGCTCATAACGGTACACCGGACTCAGATAAAAAAGCTTCAGCGGCATTTCGGCGCCCTTCATGCGGCTCGCCACGACGCGCGCTATCGGCGTCGTCATCTCATGGCGCAGCGCAAGCGTACGGTTCTGCCGATCGAAAAACTTGAACATATACGGCTCGATCCGCCGCCCGTTGCCCAACGTCAGCGTGTCCACGAACTCGAACGCCGGCGTCACGATCTCATCATACCCCCAGCGCGCAAATCCTTCCGCCAGGAGCGACTCGATGGCGCGCTTTTCCTTTGCCTCCGCAGGCAAAAAATCCCGTGTTCCGTAAGGAATCCCGAAAACCTCATCCCTTGTCCGCATCCTGCGTCCCACTTCCTTCCTGCTTTTTCTGCAATCGTTCCAAAACAATCTTGTACCCGTCCGCGCCGTAATGCAGGCAGCGCTTGACGCGGCTGATGGTCGCGGTGCTCGCGCCCGTGCGCGCCACAATGTCGTCGTAGGTATGCCCCGCGTTCAGCATACGAGCCACTTCCAAACGCTGCGCCAAAGCTTTCAGCTCACTGATGGTGCAGATATCCTCGAAAAATTGATAGCATTCCTCCACGCCGCGAAGAAGAAGCACAGTCTCGCAAAGCTGATCCGTCAAATCATCCTTCAATTTTGGATTAATCATAACAACACCGCCCAGCTTTATTCCTTTAGCTTGTGAAAATACCATTTCATTATAGCATACTTCGCCAACAGTGCAAGACAAAAAAGGAGCCTCGCGGCAAATTGTCTGCCGTGAAGCTCCATGTCAAATCAAAAATAGATTACCGATCCAGCAACACCTTTACTGTCGTCTTCATCGCGGGGCGTATCTGGACGTCCTCCTGCGAAGGGATAGAAATGCGGACCTGCAGCTGACCTACATGGGGGTTATCCGGACGCATGCCTTCTGTGCCCCGGGCCGCCGCGTTCTTCTGTTCCGCCTCGGACAGATCGGTGACCTCCGCAACGCTTGCCAGAAAATCATGGCCGTTCAGCGTATAATACGCCGTCTGCCCGACGTGGATCAAATCCGCATATTCCTTCGCCGCGTACGCCTCAATCCACATCTCTCCGGTCGCACCGATCCGGAAGACCGGCTCTCCGGCATGTACTTCGCTGCCCTCCTTGATTTCAGTCAAATACATAATGCCGTCCACGGGAGCAAAGAGCTCCGTCGCACCGGAAGCCTGCTGCGCGGAAGCGAGCGCCGCCTCCGCCTGCCGCACCTGGACCTCCGCTCGGCTGATTACCTCCGGGCTTGCGGAACGTGTCACCGTCTGATAAGAAACGGAGCCACCCAAAGCCGCCTGATAAGCCGCCTCCGCCGCGTCGCGTTCATTCGCGCTGACAGCTCCCATATCGTAAAGGAATTGCGTTTTCTCATAACGCGTACGCGCCGCATCGACATCCTCGCCGCTTCCGCCGCCGAAAACCGGCTGCACGGTCACGACGCCAGCCTGCAGTTCTTCCAGATTCCGCCTGGAAAGCGCCAGATTCGATTCCAGCTGCTGGATCTGCTCCGGCGAGACCTTGACCTTGATTTTCGCCAATACCTGTCCCTGCTTCACCGGTTCGCCGTCGCCGACCAAGATTTCCGTGATCGTCCCAGCCGCAAGGGCGCGTGCCTGTACCACGTGTCCGGCGACCTCCGCCTCCACGATGGAGAGCGTCCGATGACCCGACTGGTACATCCAGACGACTCCGGCGCATAAAACGGCCGCCAGCAGCAATACGGCAAGACCGTATTTTATAACCGCATGGGCTTTATCGCTGATATCGACTTCCAAAATGATTTCCTCCCGGTATAATACCCTAGTGTACTGACACGATGACATAATCATCGCGCCAGTACACTAATTTATGAAAGGCGCGCAGACAAGCTGCACGCCTTTTCATTTTCCTTACTCCAGCCCGAGCTGTGCTTTGAGTGCCTTGTGTGCCGCTTCCATCGCCTGCGGGATTTTTTCCGGATCTTTGCCGCCGGCCTGCGCCATCTCAGGACGCCCGCCGCCTCCTCCTCCGACTGCCGTTGCGGCCTCCTTGATCAGCTTTCCGGCGTGAACGCCCTTCGCGACCGCTTCCTTGGACGCTTTCGCGACAATGCTCACCTTGTCGTCTATGATCGCGCAAAGGAGTACGACGCCGTTGGTCAGCTTCGCTTCCATCAAATCGGCCATTTCACGAAGCGCGTCCATGCTGTCGACATTCGCCTTGCCCGTCACCATTTGCACATCGCCGTATGTCTGTACAGCCATCAGAAGTTTCTGCGCGTCGGCTTTCTCCTGCATCCGATGCACTTCCTCAAGCTTCTTCTTCATCTCTTTATAGTCCGCCGCCAAGGTGGAAAGCTTTTGCACGACCTCCGTATCGCGGCACTTCAAAAGCTCCGCCGCCTGCGTCAGAGCTTCCGCCCGCTCATGTGCCCAACGGAGAGCCGCCTCGCCTGTGATTGCCTCAATGCGCCGAACGCCTGCCGCAACGCCTGTCTCGCTGACAATCTTGAACATGCCGATCTGCCCGACGTTCGATACGTGCGAGCCGCCGCAAAGCTCCATGCTGAAGCCCGGCACGGTAACGACGCGCACGATATCTCCGTACTTCTCGCCGAAAAGCGCCATAGCGCCCTTCGCCTTTGCCTCGTCCTGCTTCATCTGGGCAATCTCGACGTCCTGCGCCTGCAGGATGACATGATTGACAAGCTCCTCGACGTCCGCAAGCTGCTGCGGGGACACCGGCTCGAAATTCGAGAAGTCGAAACGGAGACGCTCCGGCGTAACGAGCGACCCCGCCTGATTGACCTGATCGCCGACAACGCGCTTCAACGCCGCCTGCAAAAGATGGGTCGCCGTATGATTGCGCGCCGAGGCCAGCTTCTTTTCGCGGTCCAGCGTAATCTTGACCGTATCGCCGACCTTCAGCAGGCCTTCTTCCACATAGCCGATATGATAAATCGTACCGTCCGGCAGCTTCTTCGCATTCGATATCTGCACGCGTCCGAGTTCTGTCGTAAAG
This sequence comes from uncultured Selenomonadales bacterium, assembly GCA_947167555.1. GTDB lineage: Bacteria > Bacillota > Negativicutes > Selenomonadales > Selenomonadaceae > RUG12372. The sequence goes on along the minus strand of CAMVIO010000080.1, from coordinate 3,808 downwards.
AGACCGACGTCGCCGACCTGTCCGCCGCCTTCCGCGTAGAACGGCGTCATGTCGAGGATGATTCCCGCCTCCTCGCCGTCGGAAAGCGCATCGGCAAGCGTACCGTCCTTCCAAAGAGCGACGACCTTCGCCTCTTTGGCCGTCGCGTCCTGCCGCAGGCTCTTGACGTCGATCTTGCTGAGGTCGGGCACCGCTACACGCTGGTTCTCCTGACGCGCCGCGCGCGCACGGTCACGCTGCTCCTGCATTGCCTTATCGAAACCGGCATGGTCGAGGGTCAGACCGCTCTCCTGCAAAATCTCCTCCGTCAGTTCCCACGGGAAACCATAAGTATCGTAAAGCTTGAACGCGCTTTCGCCGTCCAGCTCTTTCTTGCCCTTCGCCTTGACCGCATCGATCTCTCCGGCCAAAAGGTCGCAGCCCTGCTCCAGCGTCGCGTGGAAACGCTCCTCCTCAAGCTGGATAACCTTCCTGATATAGTCCTGTCGCTCTGTAAGCGCCTCGAAATCCGGCGCGTCCTTGTAAATCTTGATGACCGCGTCCACCGCGCCCACAAGGAACGGCTTGTCCATGCCGAGAAGGCGTCCGTGACGCACTGCACGGCGAAGGATACGGCGGAGCACATAGCCGCGCCCCTCGTTCGACGGCAAGATGCCGTCCATGATCATGACCGTCATGCTGCGCGCATGGTCGGCGATAACCTTCAGGGAAATATCCTTCTGCTCGTCCTCGCCGTACTTTACACCCGACACCCCGGACGCGTACTCAATGATTGGGAACAACAGGTCCGTCTCGAAATTCGTGCGTTTGCCCTGAATCACGGACGCCAGACGCTCAAGCCCGCAGCCCGTATCAATGTTCTTATGCGCGAGGGGCTTGTACTCGCCGTCCTCGGTCTTGTCGTACTGCGTGAACACAAGATTCCAGATTTCCAGATACCGGTCGCAGTCGCAGCCGACGGCGCAGGTCGGTTCCCCGCAGCCGCGATCCTCGCCGAGATCGATATAAATCTCCGAATCCGGGCCGCAGGGGCCGGGGCCGATTTCCCAGAAATTATCTTCCAGTTTCACGATATGATCGGCGAGAAAACCGGGCTGCTGCTTCCAGATTTCCGCTGCCTCGTCGTCCTTCGGATAAATCGTCGCGTAGAGTTTTTCCTTCGGAAGCTCTACGACCTCCGTCAGGAATTCCCAAGCCCAAGCGATTGCTTCTTTCTTGAAATAGTCGCCGAAAGAGAAATTCCCGAGCATCTCGAAATACGTCTGATGGCGCGCCGTCCGCCCGACATTCTCGATATCGCCCGTGCGGACGCAGCGCTGGCTCGTCGTGATGCGCGTGCGGGGCGGCTTCATCTTGCCGGTGAAAAACGGCTTGAAGGGCGCCATACCCGCACCGATCATCAAAAGCGTCGGATCGTTCTCGGGAATCAGGGAAGCACTCGGAAGGCGCAGATGCCCCGCCTTTTTAGCAAAAAAATCCAAATACGCTTCGCGTAATTCATTGCCCGTCATGAATTTCAAAACAATCAGCTCCTAAGAAATTCTTTCATTAAACTTAGCTATTATATATTAATCCACTGCATAAAGTCAATTTAAAAAAGGCAAGCTGTTGCGACATCAAAGTCCCAAGCAGTCTGCCTCTTTCAATGACAAAAACCCGTCGCCCGCGATAATGACATGGTCGAGCACGGGAATCCCCATGATCTCTCCCGCCTTCATCATCTGCTTCGTGATTTGAATGTCTTCCCTGCTCGGCGTCGGGTCGCCGCTGGGATGATTGTGGATCAGGATCATGTTGGCCGCGGAGTATCGTATCGCCTCGCGGAATATCTCCCTCGGATGCGCCACCGACGCCGTCAGACTCCCGATGGAAATCGTCGGCATCGCGAGTACCCGGTTCCGCACGTCGAGCAGCATGACTAAGAAATGCTCTTTTTGCTCAAAACGCAGCAACGGCGACGCGTAACGTGCCACATCCTCCGGCCCCTCGATTTTTTCCAGCTTTTGCGCAGCCTTCGCGGAAAGCCTTCGTCCCAGCTCGACGGCGGCAACGATCGTGGCCGCTTTCGCGAGCCCCACGCCATGAACCGACGCAATCTCCTGCGGCGAGATATTCATGATGGAGACAAGCCCCTTGTCCTGATATTTCGCCAGGACTTCCTCCGCCAAATGGAGCACCGAAACGGACGACGTGCCGGTCCTGAGCAGGATTGCCAGCAGCTCCGTATCGCTAAGCGACGCCGCGCCCCGTTGAATCAGTTTCTCACGCGGCCTTTCTTCCTTGGGAAGATCTCTCACCATCACCGTCAAAGGACAATCCCCGCCTTTCGCGCAAGCTCCTTGACCGCGTGAAGCGGCAGGCCGACCACATTGGAAAACGAGCCGTCGATACGCGGAATGAATTTCGCCGCAATCCCTTGGACTGCGTAGGCTCCGGCCTTGTCCATCGGCTCGCCCGTCGCGATATATGCTTCAATCTCTTTCTCGGAAAGCTCGTCTACCCAAACCTCTGTCCGAACGACGCCCTCGTATATCTCTCCCCTATACGCGAGAGCAATGCCGGTATAAACAAAATGCTGCCGCCCCGAAAGAAGCCGCAGCATTCTCACAGCATCCGTCTCGTCCTTCGGCTTGCCCAAAATCGTTTCATCCACGGCAACAACCGTGTCCGCACCGAGCACCGGCGCATTACCGCCTTCTTTCGCTGCCACGTCCTCAGCTTTCCGCCGTGCGTTTTCAACCGCAAGCTGTTCCGGTGAAATCCCGTCGCCCGAAAGCTCCTCCGCGTCGCTGACGACGACGCGAAACCCGCAGCCGATTTGCCGCAAAAGCTCTTGACGCCGGGGAGACGCCGAAGCCAAAACTATTGTCTCGTTTTCCTTCATTGATCCAAATCCACATTCGCGCCGCGGTACTTATTGACCGCGTCCGATTCCTTCATATCTTTTTGATACGGATTGCCTTCGTTATAATATTTGATCTGCGTCGTGGTCACGCCGCCGGAAATATAGGTGCGTCCACACTCAGGGCAAATATCGGTCTTGAGGCGCACGGATGCACGCTCGACCTCGCCTCCGCCCAGCTCAGCTTTACGATAGGCGTTCGACACATGCTCCTGTTCGTGCCCCATGACGACCATCGCCGCGTTGCTCGGGTCGATATGACCCGCCGCCTTGAAAGACACCATCTCATCGGAACCGTCCTGATATTTCCGATTCTTGCAAGTCTCGCACTCGGCGGGAGAAGATTTCCGTCCCGGCTTCTTGCCGATTTCATCGGCTGCGTCTTCTTCGCCCTCGACGCCCTGCTGCTCCTCCCAGTCTTCCTCCGGCGCGCCCGGATACAAAGCCTGCTCGTCCTTGAAACGGTCATAGCCATAGGTTGCGCCCGTGCCGCCAATCCCATTGATTCCGTTCATTCCCATACCGATGACCTCCTTCTCGTGTTCCTTGATCATTCCTTATTGTATATCATACCATAGCCGCACCGCACCCGCAATGGAATAGGAGTTTTATCTCCGCGCCGCGAAAAATTCCTGCAGCAAGGCTTTGCACTCATCTTCCATCACACCGGCGGTGATTTCCGGCGACGGCGCAAGGGACGGATGCCCGGGAATATTGAAAATCGACTCCACAGCCCCCGCTCGTGCGTCAGTCGCGCCATACACGAGGCGCGAAATACGCGCCGCCATGATCGCGCCCGCGCACATCGGGCACGGCTCCAGAGTCACATAGAGCGTGCATCCGCTGAGCCGCCATCGGGAAAGCCGTTGGCACGCATCGCGTATCGCCATTATTTCCGCGTGGGCG
>CAMVIO010000079.1 GCA_947167555.1 uncultured Selenomonadales bacterium | reverse complement strand
TTCAGCCGGTCGCCGAGCACGTCCATCAGCCGCAGCACGACCATATTCTTGTTGACGGCCTCCTTTCGCGCGTCCTCGACCCATTTGTCCGACTCGCCCCCAACATAGATCAGGACGTCGCAGGACGACAGCTTCACAAGGTCGTCCGCCGTCGGCTGGTAGCTGTGCATATCGACGCCGCTTTTCAGCAGCATCGTCAGATCGACTTTGGACGCTTCTCCGCCAAGGATTTCCGACGTCCAGTCATAGATGGGGAATATCGTCGTGACGATTTTCAACTTCTTCGGCTCGTTCTTCGTCTCAGGCTTCTGCCCGGTCTGCGTCTGCCCGCCGCAGCCGCCGAGCAGCGCCAGCATCACCACACAAACAAGAATGGAAACAATCTTTTTCATCGTTTATCCTCCGATATCATTCAATTATCTGCAATCCGGGCACAAGCCGTAAAGCACCGTGCGTTTCGGGTCGACAACAAAAGCATGCTCGCCCGAAAGGTGCTCCCGCACGGACTCGAACTGCCTGCAACGGATATGCAGCAGCTTTCCGCAGCCCTCGCATTTGCAATGCACGATCGGCTCCCCTGTCGGCTCGTCACCCGTGTACTCATAACAGGCCGCACTGTTCTCATCGACGATATACTTGCGGAGCAGGCCCTCGCGCACCATCTCGTCCATCTGCCGATAGAGCGTCGTCGTCCCGATGGGCTCCCCCTGCCCCTCGAAATGGGCGCGTATCTCCGCCACCGTGATATGCCGCCCGCGCGCCGTCTCCAAATATTCGAGCAGCGCTTTCTTCTGCTTCGTATTGTATTTCATTACCGCTCTCCTTCAGGGAAACGCTGAACAAGTCCCCCCGTGACTTTTCCATCGTTCCCTTCAAAATCAAAACTGAAAACCGTTTCCTATTTTAGCAGGCGTCGTTTCCCATGTCAATGAATTTGGAAACGATTTCCATGTTTGCCCCGCAAATTTTATGAAGATAATCATGGATACCTTATGCCCGGCATGATAAAATGTAAAAAACGATAAGGAGTGTTCGTATGGCAACCATCACAGACTATTACAACGTCTATTACAAAGATCACTGCATCGCGGCGTACTACATATACGGCAGCGGCGAGACCTGCTATTCCACGTCGAATTATGCTTTTATCGGCCTTGAGAAGGAGGACATCCCCAAGGCATTCAAACAGCAAACGGAACGAAAAGGTCCCGTCAAGTTCATGGCGGAGATCATGACAGAACAGAACCGGGTGAAGGGAACGAAAACGCCGATCTACAAAAGCGGCGTTTTCACCGTGAAACGGATCCCGAAGGAGACGGGAGAGAAATACTGGGTCTACAAAAGAAGCGCGGAAAAAGGCGAAGCCGGCTATTCCGAAAAAAATTACTCCGCGCCGCACTACGAAGGGCCGAAAACGCCGGATGGCATGAAGGAATGGGCTTCGTGGTATTGCTTCAACAAGATGGACGACGGCACATATGAAGCCGAGCTCGACGAGGCTTGGTGGTGGGGCGGCGGTCACAACGACGGCGGGACGATCCATACGGCAATCCCCGAGGAATGGTTTGAGCTGCCTTACGACGAATTCCTTGAAAACGTCGTCACCCTCGCCCACGCCGCGCACTATGGCTTCACCGCAAAAGAACTGAAAAGGAAAAAAGAGCTCAAGGCTTTCTTCGGATTCAAATAAACCCGACCAATGCCCCTCCGTATATATCGGGAAAAGATTATGAAGATGGGTATCGTCTCTTGAATCAGATAAAGCTAGGAACGAAAAATATTATATGGTATAATCAATTTATATGGCGTCAGCGAAACATAAAGGTGAACTCTTCATTTAGAGTCATGCAGGTGAAACTATGATAATCCTTCCCATCAAGAAGCTGCGGCCGGGCATGATTACGGCGCAAAGCATATACAACAAAAAAGGCGGCAGCTACCTGACGCGGGGCATGCCCGTGACGGAGCAGAACATCAAGCGCCTCAAGAAGATCGGCGTCACGCATCTCACCGTCACATCCATGACCCCCGCCTTTTCCGTCGTGCCGCCCGAGGATATCATACAGGAAAAGACGCGCGTGAAAGCCATCCATAACGTCTATGACGTCTACCAAAGGCTGGAGTCCACGGGCGAGCTCAGCCCGGATTCCCTGGCGGTCACATCCGAGGAAATCCTTGTCGATATCCTGTCCCATAAAAAGAACCTCGTCCAGCTCACCGACCTGCGAATGCACGATGATTACACCTTCGCCCACAGCGTCAATGTGGCCGTCCTTGCCGCAATGCTCGGTGCGCAGGTGCATCTCACGAAGCCGGAACTGCTTACTCTCATCACGGGAGGCCTTCTGCATGACGTCGGAAAGATCGTCGTCCCTTCCGAGATCCTGTCAAAGCCGGGCGCCCTTTCCGATGAAGAATTTGGCATCATTCGGATGCATCCCGAGGAGGGCCGGAAAAAGCTGCACAATCTCAATATGCCGTCGGCGTCCGTTCTCGCCGCCATTGTCGGCCAGCATCATGAACACATGGACGGGCGCGGCTATCCAAACCAGCTCACGGGCGACAAAATCCACCGCTTCGCGCGCATCGTAGCCATCGCCGACGTTTATGACGCGCTGACCACGCGCCGTTCTTACAAGCTCGCTTACAAGCCGCATATCGCGTACAAGATCATGACGGACTGCTCGCCGGGGCAATTCGACGAATCGTTGCTGGCCCTCTTCTTCGACAACATCGCCATCTATCCCGTGGGCACCATTCTCAAAACGACAAAGGGATACGCCATCGTCAAGGAATGCGAGTTCGGCCACACCCTCACGCCGATCATCCGCGTCTTCGGCGACAGCAACATGCGCGTCCTGCCCGAGCCCTTCGACGTGGACCTGAGGGAGAGCCCGCCGAACACCATCAGCAGCGTCCTGGAAGACATGGAGATCATGTCCCTGTTATTCCGGATGCAGGTCGATCCCGCCAAGTTCCTGCAAGAGCAATAGATCGCCCGACATCTTCCGTCGGGCGATTTTTTGGTAATCGAACAAGAAGTTATTTCCGGAGCATAGGAAAAGCGCTTGTCCTATCCGCAATATTTGCTTCGCGCTTTCCGCAGCATTGCTTTATTATCTGCGCAACTGCTGAAAAATTATTCCTGCAAGAAAACGAGCCGCCTGGAAACCCAAGCGGCTCGTTTGTTGTAGAAGATGGTGCGATTGGTGGGAGTCGAACCCACTACCTATCGCTTAGGAGGCGATCGCTCTATCCAAGTGAGCTACAACCGCAATGCACGAAATGTATTATAGCAAATCCGAGGAAACCGCGCAATCCCCGACGGGAAATCAGCCCCACTTCGCCTTGTACTGCATGGCTTCCTGCTTGGATATGATCTGGCTGCTGTAAAGATCCGTAAGCTGGTATCGCCCATTGACGTAATTGACATGATAAATATTGTCCGGCGCGTCATACGAACAAATCCTGTCAAAGGTACACTGCAAATTTTCCTCCACCACGGTGAAGTCCAAAACGACAAAATCGTTCGTCCCCGCCGCGAGATATTCCCTCTGCGCCTCCACACGGAGAATCGGCTTGTCGTCCAGGGTTTCAAGATGCGTATACGCGTTTCCTTGCAGCTTGACCCGTCGAAGCGTGTCGCGGGCGCCGCCGACCGTGATGATATTCGCTCCTTCCGGCAGCTTCAGGTCCACAATGTCATAGGTGCAAGTTTCCTGCGGCTCCGTGTCCTCAAACTGAACGCCGTTTTTCCCGTGAATCCGATATGCCTGCATAAGTTTTCTCCCCCATTCATAACATCCGAAGCAGCCTGCAAAGCGCTTCCGCATCCTTCGCCATATAGTCGGAAGCAGCGATGGCCGCCTCCACCGGGCGATGGACGCCGCCGTAAGATATGGCTATATCCGCCGCCTCGAACATCGGAATATCGTTCGCTCCCTCGCCGACGGCAATGACACGGTCGGCTTCTTTTTTTAGCGCCCGCACCGACTCTCCTTTATCGACAATAGACGCCAGTACTAATCCTTCCTTCTCGTCCCATGCGCTCTCTGACGTAAACGCGCGGCAGCCCAACTTTTTGAGTATCGGCTCGACCCATAGATCAAGATTGCCGGTGACAATCGCGCAGTCCTCCGCCCTCTCCCTGATGAATCCGGAGATCAACGGATCGAGCTCGACGGTATCCATGATCCCCTGGATGGTCGCCAGCGGGATTTCCTTCAAGATATGGAACCGCAGGCGGAACGACTCAGAAAAAGCGAAATGCCCGTCCATCGTCAGCCGCGTCAGCCGCGCCATTTCCTCGGAAAGCCCAAGCTCCCCCGCAAGGATCGGAAGCGTCTCTTCCCGCGTCACGGTCCCGTCCAGATCAAACGCGAACACAGTGCGATCTGTTCGCTCATCTTCTTTCACGCGCCACCTTCTTTCTCCATATCGGCGTCATACCTCCGGCGATAACATATCGCCGTATTCACTCAGGAAATTCTTCTGCCATTCTTTGTATTCCGGCGCGAGCGGCTTTTCTTTCGGGCAATGGATGCACCAAAAATCCCGTTCCTGGCTCGGCACGACGACCTGATAGCCCTTTCGCGCGAACTCCAGGCATTGGGATGTATCATAAAAATGCCAGCCGCCAAAAAGATCGTCGCGCCATCGGATATCATACTGCGTCGCAAGCAGCAGCCCGTCCGCCGCCTCGACGTCAATATACGTGCCTTCCGGCTCCATCATTTCGGAATCGACCACCGACTCCGGCTCGCAGGCATGCAGCACCCGACCGTAGCATCGCATCCCGTCCCACCATATCCCGCTGGCCGGAAGGGATCGGCAGCCGACCATGCCGATCATGCCGACAGACGCGTCTTCAAAAATCCGAAGCACGTCCCGCACGAAATCCTGATTCACGACCAAGGTGTCCTGATGCAGATACACCTTGTACCGCGCGTCGGAAGATTCCATCGCCGCGTTGTACCCCGCCGCCATTGACGCCGCCCCCCGCATGGGCAGATATTCCACCGTCATCCCATGCGGCAGCCGCAAATGACGAAGATACAGCAAGCACTCCTCGTATTGCTCCTCATCGTTGACGCAGGTAATGAACGCGATTTTCTTGTCATCCGCCAATACCTTCGCCCCCTAATATGATCAAAACTCCTCGCAGGAGTCATTCTGTGCCTGTCTGCTGCGAACGCTCCCATACCTCGTCCAGAAATGCTTGCCGCTCTTTTGGCGAATACTCAGCAAGCGCCGAACGAAGCTCGTCTCTATGCACGACCACCGACTCCGTAAACCTCGCAATATATTCCGCCGTGAAACCTTCCTCGTCGACGAGCGCCCACAGCGCGCCTACGTTTTCCGGCAAATCGATTCCATACTCGACGCGCCGCAAAAGAGTCGCGAGCTTTTTCCGCGCTTCCGGCGTATACGCCGCTTTGAGCAACGCCACGCCCGATGAGGACCGCATCGCTTTTACCAGCCAGATTTCGGTATCCAGATCGTTCAGCCGATTCTCAAAGCCCGCGGCAATAAAAGGCTCTGTTTCCTCCCCCGTCCCGCTGCCGCGCACCGGGGAGAAAAAAATGTCTTTGTAAAACGACGCGTAAAGCAGCCGCTCGAACTCAGGTTTCGCGTATCTGCGCCGCACGATGGCATAATAATGCCCATCCATCAGCTCCCGCAGCACACGCCAATAACGGATGTTTTCAAAGCTCGTCAGGAGATATCCGGTATCCTTGATGAACGTACCGATTCCCGCCGCGATGTCCTGCGGGTTCGCGACGTTTTCCAGCATCCGTTCCGACAGGACGACGTCAAAGGAATGCCTCGGAAACGGCAGCACTTCCTCACGGTAATCGAGGACTGTCCACTCGACGCCAAGCCCTTCCGTTTCCGGCGCCTTCGCCGCGTCCCGATCCGAAACGACGGCAGCCAAAGCGGCATCGGGAAATCTTTTCCTGAGCGCAGGCAAATATCGTACGCTTTCAATGACAAGCAGCGACCTAATCGCTTCCTCCGGCTCGAAAAAGCGGAGAAGCCCCAGCTCGTCGTCCGTTCCCATACGGCTCACATCTCACGGATTGCCTGTATGAGCAGGAAATCCGCCTGCCGCATCCGGGCCGCGGCTTGAAACGCTTTGTCTTTCTCACCTTTCTCCGCAAGCAGCACGGCGAGATTCCGAAGCAAGCCGTCGTCCGTCTCGTCATATTTCAGCGCTTCCGTTAAAAAGAGTTCCGCCGCTTCCAGATTCCCCTGCGCATAATATCCGCCCGCAAAGGAATTCAAGGTCCGCACTTTTTCCGCGATGGACTGCGGACTGTCGAGGACCTCGCGAAGCTTCCCCTGCGCATCGTCCGCCCCGTCCGACTGCGAAAGTCCGACAGACACAGACGGTTTTCCCGTATCCGGCGTTGCGGCAAGGTTTTCTTCCGGGCGCGCGGCAGGTTCCGCCGCGGAATGAGCAGTCTCCTGCGGCTTTTGAGATTTTCTCGCGTCGATTTTTTGCTTGAGGTTCCGCAAAATCTCTATTGCGCTCTTCCCCGTCTCCTGCTTCGGCTCCGACGCAGCAGGCGCCTGCGCTTCTGCCTTCGACGCAAAAACGGGCGCCGTCTGCATGGACGGAGCTTCCGTTTGAACCACAAAACTCCCTGCCGATGCTGCCGGCTCTCCTTTTTCCTCCTCGCCCAGCCGCAGGAATTTCGCAAGATGCGGATATTCCCTGCGGATACGTTCAGGCTCGTTGCGCCCGTAAAAGCCCGACAACGACTCGACTTCGTCCTTCTCCTCGTTGCTCATGCCCGCCAGGAACTTATCCGTAAGCAGCTCGAAGATCGAAAGTCCCGCATCGATTTTTTCCTGAAGGATGCAAAGACGCGCGAGCAGGATGCGCGCCGCCACATGCCCCGGTGCGAACTGCAGCGTATTATCGATCCAAGACGCCGCGCGGTCGTAATCCCCCAACATGAAATACGCATACGCGCCCGCATACATCGCCGCAGGGCTGACCGTTCCCTTTTCTGCGAGTTCCGCCAGTGTGTTCAGAGCGTCGGAATACGCTTCCTGCTCGATTTCCGACAGCAGCTTCTGCTCAATTTCCTTCGCTTCCGCCTGCCGTCCGACGGCTTCCTCCTGCTGCTGTTTCTTCTTCAGTTTCCGGCTTGCCTTTCCCATTGATCGCGCCTCCAATTTTTTATATTGCTTTTCTTTCATAGTGAGCATTGAAAATCGCTCCAAAGCTCAGGGCTCTCCCGTTCTCCACTTCTTCCAGATTTCCTCATATCGCGCTTCCACTTCACGGATATAGCGCGTCGCGTCCATCAGCGGCGACTGCTCCATCATCCTCCGAAGGTTCTTGTGCAGCGCGTCAAGAAGCTCCTCATCCGAAGCCAGCGCAACCGCTTTCTCGATATACTCGTCTATAGTCGCCGCCGTCAAATCTCCGAGCCCGACGTTTTGCAGCAGACCGTAGCTGAACCGCGTACTGCGACGGTCGCTGTATCGCGTCACCAACGGAACGCCCATATAAAGCGTATCGCAGGTCGTCCCGCCTCCAGGCCACGGATAAGTGTCCAGTGCGATATCCACATCAAGGTACCTCTCCATGTACGCCTTGGTGCCCATCTCAAAAGTCACGCGCTCCATAGGAAATCCCAAAGCTTTCATCCGCCGGTAAGCTTCATCCTCCACCTCCACGCTCGAAAAAGCGCTGCACTTCCATAACAGTCTTGATTTCGGAACGCGGCGGAGGATTTCCTTCCATGCGAGGAGCATATCCTCCTTTACCTTCGCATATTGGTTGAACACGCCGAAAGTCACCCATCCGCATTTCTTCGAGGGCGTGCCCGTGGAAGGCGGATGCTCCTTCGCTCCCGTCGCCACATAGCAGAACTGCGACGAGACATAAAGCGGCTTTTCCGTAAAATACGCTTCATGCTCACCCGGCGGATCGACAAAGGGATCCGTCAGGAAATAGTCCATCGTATCAAGCCCCGTCGTCGCCATATAGCCCAGCCCGGATATCTGAACCGGCGCGGGCTTATAGGCAAAGGCCGCAATCGCGCTGTTCGCCGTATGCCCCGCAAGGTCGAATAAAATATCGATCTCATCCTCGTAAATCGTCTTCGCCGTCGCCTCCGGCTCTCTGTGATCCACATCCCGCCAGACATCCACCATCCCTTTCAGGATATCCGAAGAAACATCCGTCTTGGTCGCGGAACTATACGCGTAAACCTCAAATCGTTCCTTGTCCCGAAACGTCAAGAACGGCCAGACGAAATGGAACATCACATGTTCGCGGAAATCCGGGGAAACATAGCCGATGCGAA
>CAMVIO010000078.1 GCA_947167555.1 uncultured Selenomonadales bacterium | reverse complement strand
TTCACTTCGATCTGCGCGCCGGCCTCTTCCAGCTTCGCCTTGATCTCGTCGGCTTCCGCCTTCGCGACCTTCTCCTTGATCGGCTTCGGAGCCTCGTCAACGAGAGCCTTCGCTTCCTTCAGGCCGAGGCCCGTGATCTCGCGGACAACCTTGATGACGTTGATCTTCTTGTCGCCAGCGCTCTTCAGGATGACGTCGAACTCGGACTGCTCATCAGCAGCGGCAGCACCGCCGGCAGCCGGGGCAGCAGCGGCAACAGCAACCGGGGCCGCAGCCGAAACGCCGAATTTCTCTTCCATAGCCTTAACCAGTTCGGAGAGCTCGAGAACCGTCATGCTCTCAATAGCCTGCATAATTTCTTCTTTAGTCATTTGTAAAATACCTCCATTTTTTAATTGAATTCACTTGATTATTTCGTTAAGCTGCTTTATGCCGATTCCTTCTGCTGACGAATGGCGTCAAGCACATAAACGGCGTTGCGGATAACGCCCTGGAGCACGCCCACCGTGCCGCTGATCGGAGCCTGCATGCTGCCGAGCAGCTTCGCGATGAGAACCTCGCGAGACGGCAGCGAAGCCAGTGCCTCGACCTCTTTCGCATCGATGACCTTGCCGTCGACCAGACCGACCTTCACCGAGAGAATCCCGGCGTCGGCCAGCTTGTTCTTCTTAATGAACTCACTGATGACTTTCGCGGGGGCGACAGCGTCTTCCTTCGACGACGCCAGCGCCGTCGTGCCGTTCAGATGAGGAACGAGACCGTCAAGGCCGAGCTCCTTCGCGGCAATCGTCGTCAGCGTGTTCTTGATGACATGATAGGAAACGCCTGCCTCGCGGAGCGCGCGGCGGAGCTGCGTATCCTGTGCCACCGTCAGCCCCTTGTAGGTCGTGAAGACAGCACCCTTCGCGGACTGCATTTCTTCCTTCAGGGAAGCGACAATATCCTTCTTTTCCTGAGAAACCTGTTTGTCATGAATGGCGGACATCAAATACACCTCCTTCCACTCGTTTTTATGATAAATGAAATCACCATGCCCACTAGATTCGCGCTGCACTATGTTTGCGCTCATCAAGTGGTCAGGTATGTGTCGCACTAAACTTACGCTGCGCTTACGCTTGCGCGCACTAAGTGCTCTCACAAAAAACTGCGGTTTCCGGCCAAAAACCCGAAACCGCAGGAAAGTGCAGCGATTCCGGCCTCGGCGGGACTTACGAAACAAATTCTGCCTGCTGTCTTCGGCCATGATTTATATGCAGTTTGGATATAACGCCTTCGTTATTCCGGCTTTGTTGCAAGCTGAACCGGAACGCCGGGACCCATCGTGGCCGCCAGCGTCAGGGACTTGATGTACTGCCCCTTTGCGCCCGCCGGTTTCGCCTTGATCAGCGTATCGACAAGCATGCGGTAGTTTTCGACGAGCTTCTGAGAATCAAAGGACGCCTTGCCGATCGGGCAATGCACATTACCCGCCTTGTCCGTACGGTACTCGACCTGACCGGCCTTGATCGCCTTGATCGCCTTCTCGAGATCCATCGTGACCGTGCCGAGCTTCGGGTTCGGCATCAGGCCGCGGGGGCCGAGAATCTTACCGAGCTTACCGACAGCGCCCATCATGTTCGGCGTGGCAACCGCGACGTCGAAATCGCACCAGCCGCCCTGAATCTTCGCGACCAGTTCATCCGAGCCGACGAAATCAGCGCCGGCCGCTTCCGCCTCGGAAACCTTGTCGCCCTTCGCGAAAACGAGGACACGCTTCGTCTTGCCCGTGCCGTGCGGCAGCACGACAGCGCCGCGCACCTGCTGATCCGCGTACTTCGGATCGACGCCGAGACGGACATGGAGCTCGATCGTCTCGTCAAACTTCGCCGTGGCGGTCTTCTTGACCAAATCCACCGCTTCGGAAAGACCGTAAAGCTTGCCTTCCTCAATCAGCTTTGCGGCTTCCTGATACTTCTTGCCTGCTTTTGCCATCAAAAATACTCCTTTCGTGGTACAAACGGCTGTACCTCCCACGTCTCACGGGCCGGATCGTCACACGATCTCGATGCCCATGCTGCGCGCCGTGCCCTCGATCATGCGGGTAGCCGCTTCGAGGTCGGCTGCGTTCAGATCCTGCATCTTGAGCTGCGCAATTTCCTGCGCTTTCGCCCGCGGAAGCTTCGCGACCTTCGTCTTGTTCGGCTCGCCGGACGCCTTCTCGATATTCGCGGCCTTCTTCAAAAGCACCGCCGCCGGGGGCGTCTTCGTAATGAACGTAAACGAGCGATCCTCAAACACGGTGATTTCCACCGGAATAATAAGCCCCGCCTGCTTCGCCGTCCGCTCGTTGAACTCCTTGACGAACGCCATGATATTCACGCCTGCCTGGCCGAGCGCCGGGCCTACCGGGGGAGCCGGAGTAGCCTTGCCAGCGAGCACCTGCAGCTTGACAAGCTTCGCAACCTTCTTTGCCATCTATGCTTACACCTCCTTATAATAAACGTCTATACAAAAAATTATTAAATTTTCTCCACTTGATCGAAATTCAAATCGGTGACCGTCTCGCGCCCGAAAATCTCAAACACGACCTTGAGTCTTCCGCGCTCGCGGTCGACCTCGGTGACCGTCGCCGGCTGTCCCTCAAACGCGCCGGAACTGATACGCACGGACTGCCCCGGCTCGACATCGATTGTCGGACGGCGCCGACTGCTTTCTCCCTCAGGTCTCAGGATGTTCGCGACCTCGCCCTCGGTCAGCGGAATCGGCTTTGTCGATTCCGAGCCGACGAAACCGGTTACGCCCGGCGTATTGCGAACGACATACCAAGACTGGTCGTCGACGATCATCTCCACCAGCACATAGCCGGGGAAGACCTTGCGCTTGATAACCTTCCTGTGGCCGTTCTGCAGCTCAACATCGTCATCCATCGGGACGACGACGTTGAAAATCTTGTCTTCCAGCCCCATCGAGAGAATCTTGCGCTCCAGATTCGCCTTGACCTTATTTTCATACCCTGAATAGGTATGGATCACATACCAATGCTTCTGCGGTTCTTTGGCCTCCGTCTCCGGCTGCCCCGTTTCCACTGCCAGTGTTTCCTGTTTTTCTGCTTCCATCGTCCCAAGCCGCCTTATCGTAGAATGAGCGTGAACAATCTGGAAAAGAACGTATCGCAAACCCAAATCAACGCGCAGACAATCACAACCGCCACCGCTACGACGGCGGTATCCATGACGAGCTCCTGCTTGGTCGTCCACGATACTTTTCCCATCTCGGCTTTGGTCTCGCCGAGAAACTTTATGAGATTGAATCCGGACGAGGACGAAACCACCGCTGCCTTCTCTTCCGCCAAAACCTTCACATCCTCAAGCTGCCGACAGGACCTTACTTCGTTTCCTTATGCGGCGTGTGCTTCTTGCAGAACTTGCAATATTTGTTAAGCTCAATCCGATCCGGATCGTTCTTCTTGTTCTTGTTGGTCCTGTAATTGCGGTTCTTGCAAACCGTACAAGCCAACGTAATCGCGTTGCGGTTCGCACTCTTGGCCATCGTAATGCACTCCTTCCCGAGGAACTGCGAAACTGTGCATCAATCACTACTGCATTCTGCTTGTCTAAATCCGCCATAGCTGCGTTGTCGTCGTTCGCCATAGCACCGCTATGGCTCGCTCCTCCGCCTTGCTATGACGAATTTATCCGGCGCATTATGCAGCAGCTATTTTCGCACAGTTCCTTACACAAAAATAAAACGCGCACAAAACGTCGCTGATATAATGTAGCACACTTGCCCACGCATGTCAACAAAAAACATACAGAAAAAAAATAAGAAACCCCCGCACGTTTGCGGGGGAACTTTTTCAATGGTGGCGGAAGGGAGATTTGAACTCTCGACACTGCGGGTATGAACCGCATGCTCTAGCCAACTGAGCTATTCCGCCAATATAGAATGTATGAAATGGAGCTGATGACCGGGATTGAACCGGTGACCTTATCCTTACCAAGGATACGCTCTGCCGACTGAGCTACATCAGCGCTATGCGCTTGGTTGCGGGAAGAGGACTTGAACCTCTGACCTCCGGGTTATGAGCCCGACGAGCTACCAACTGCTCTATCCCGCGATATGATGGTGGGCAGGGTTGGATTCGAACCAACGTAGCCGTTAAGCGACAGATTTACAGTCTGTTCCCTTTAACCACTCGGGCACCTACCCATCTTGGTTGCGGGAAGAGGACTTGAACCTCTGACCTCCGGGTTATGAGCCCGACGAGCTACCAACTGCTCTATCCCGCGATATCGCAGCCGACATTATCGGCTGACAGAAAGAAATGATACCATAAAAGAATTTTTTTGTAAAGGGGGACAATCTTATTTTTTCAGCCCCTTCGGTAAAATGTGGTCGAATATCCGCTTCGCGACTTCCCGTTTTTCCATCAGCGGCAGTTCCTCGATCTCGCCGCCGCGCGAGATGATCTTGACGAGGTTCGTCGCGGTGTTGAAGCCCGCGCCCGGTTTCGTCACATCGTTAGCGACGATGAAGTCGAGGTTCTTCTTCGCGATTTTTTCCTTCGCGTACTGCAACAGGTTCTGCGTCTCCGCCGCAAAGCCGACGAGGATCTGCCCCTCGCGCTTCTTCTGCCCGAGCTCCTTCAGGATGTCGGGATTCTTTTCTAATATAATGGAAAGCTCTTCGTCGTTCTTTTTGATTTTCTGCTCGGAAACCGTCCGCGGATGGTAATCTGCCACCGCCGCCGCCTTGATCACGATACGGCTCGTCTCCGCCTCTCGCAGCACAGCCTCGCGCATTTCCCTGGCCGTCTCCACCGAAACGAACGACCGCAAGCCTTTCGGCGGCGTCAGCGCCGACGGCCCCGACACCAGCACGACCTCCGCGCCCCGCGCCACGGCCTCCTCAGCCAGCGCGTAGCCCATGCGTCCGCTGGAACGGTTGCCGATATAGCGCACCGGATCAATTGGCTCTATGGTACCCGCCGCCGTCACGAGGACCTTGACGCCGGAGAGCTGCGCGCCTTCGGCAAAAAAATGCTCTAACGCGAAGACAATATCCTGCGGTTCGGCAAGCCGCCCCGGCCCTTCCGCGCCGCAGGCCAGCTTCCCCGTTCCCGGCGCGATGAAATGCGCGCCGCGAGCCGCCAACTTTTCAATATTTTCCTGCACCGCCGGATGGGCGTACATATTGCAGTTCATCGCGGGCGCGAAAAAAACCGGCGCCGTGACCGCAAGCAGCGTCGTCGTCAGCATATCGTCGGCAACGCCGAGCGCGGCCTTCGCGAGGATGTTCGCAGTAGCCGGAGCGACAAGCGTGACGTCCGCCCAGTCCGCCAGTGCGATATGCGCAACGTTCCAATGCTGGATTGGCGCCCACATATCAACAGTGACAGGATTGCCGCTGATCTCGCGGAAGGTCAGCTCCGTGACGAACTCTGTCGCCTCTTTCGTCATGATGACGCGCACTTCCGCCCCCGCCTTTCGGAGACGGCTGACGACTTCCACCGCCTTGTACGCGGCGATACCGCCGGTGACGCCCAATAATATTTTCTTTCCTTGAAGCATTATTTTGTTTCCTTTACTTTATGCAAAGCTTCGTGCGCTCGTAACCGATCTTTTCCTCCGCGACCTCGGCGAGAGCCCGCGTCACGTTCTTGTTGGACGGCACCTTCACTTTGACCTCCGCGCCGTCCTGGAGCTGGCGCGCGCGCTTCGCCGCCAGAACCGCCAACGTATAGCGGCTGTCCACCTTTGTCAAAAGATCCTTCATCGGCGGATGCACGATATCCATCTGCTTCATATTCTTTACGCTTCCTTTCTTAAAAGTGCTTCTATCTTATATAGGTTAGCAGCCGTGCGCGCGTGCTCCGCCGTCACAATGGCCGAGATTGTCCGCACGGTGTTTTCCACTTTGTCGTTCACGACCGTATAAGCGTATTCCTTCGCGACGGCGATTTCCCCCGCCGCCGCAGCCATCCGGCGCGCAACGACCTCCTCGGTATCCGTGCCGCGCCCCCGAAGTCGTTTTTCCAATTCTTCCAGCGACGGCGGCAAAATGAATATGTAGATTCCCTGCGGGAATTTTTTCATGACGTTCAACGCGCCCTGCGTGTCGATCTCCAGCAGGATGTCCGTCCCCGCCGCCAGCTTTTCCTCGATTTTCTTCAGCGGCGTCCCGTAATAATTCCCGTAGACCTCCGCCCATTCCAGAAGCTCGCCGTCCGCGATCATTCGCTCAAAAGCGACGCGGTCCAGGAAATAATAATTGACGCCGTCCTGCTCTCCTTCACGCGGCGCCCGTGTCGTCGCCGAGATCGAATAAGCCACTTCGGGGCAGGCGCGCAGGAACTCGCTGCAAACCGTGCCCTTGCCCGCCCCCGACGGACCGGAAATCACAATCAGGCAGCCTGTCCTCATGACTCGTCCTCCTCCGCCCGCGCAGACGCATCCTCTTTGCCCGCGATACGGCCCACGATTGTCTCCGGCTGCACGGCGGACAAGATCACATGGTCGCTGTCCGCAATCAGCACTGAGCGCGTGCGCCGCCCATAGGTCGCGTCAATCAGCCGCCCGGCTTCCCGCGCTTCCTGCACGATCCGCTTGATCGGCGCCGACTCCGGCGCGACGATGGAAATGAGCCTGTGCGCCGAAACGACATTGCCGAACCCGATATTGATAAATTTCATTTCCATGGCGATTTTCCTCTATTCAATATTCTGCACTTGCTCGCGCAGTTTCTCGATCTCGCTTTTCATCTCGACGGCAATCTGCGCCGCGCATACGTTGTTGGCCTTCGACGCCGTGGTGTTGACCTCGCGATTCATCTCCTGGATCAGGAAGTCCAGCTTCCGTCCGACGGGGGCCTCCGCGTTTTCGAGTATTGCGCGGAACTGCTCGAAATGGCTCCTGAGCCGCACGATTTCCTCGGTAAAATTCACGCGATCCGAGTAAATCGCCGTCTCCTGAACAATCCTCGTCTCGTCGATTTCCGCGCCCGCCAGTACCTCTTTGACCGTCGTCTCCAACCGTTCACGGTACTGCCTGACGATTTCCGGCCCCAGCGCCGCAACTTCCTCGACCTGTTTGGAAAGGAGATCGATCCGTTTCAGGAAATCTGCTTTGAGATTCTCGCCCTCTTTTTCGCGCATCTCGGTAAACTGCCGCAACGCCTGGTCCAGGGCGGAAAGCAACACCTCATCTGCGCCGTCAAAGCCTTCCTGCGTTTCCATCACCGTCAATACGCCCGGATATGCCGAAATCGTCTGCACATCGTCGGGACGAGGCAGATGCAGGAGGTCGCTGATCTCGTTCAAAGCCTTATGGTAAGCAATCGCCAACGGTTTGTCAAGCCGTATTTCCCGAACGTGCTCGCGCTTGTCGAGGAACTGCACGCTGATCGTCAGCTTGCCTCGAGACGCGTACGCCTTCACTTTGTTCTTCATGGCCTCCAGAAACGGATCGAGAACGTGCGGCGCGCGGATATCGAGATCCAGATACCGCTGGTTGACCGCCTTTACCTCGATTGCAGCCCGGTAGTCCTCCGTCTCCGCGAGCCCCGCGCCGAATCCGGTCATGCTTTTCAGCAATGCTCTCCCTCCTCATAGACCCCGGAAAAAACTTTTTCCGCAGGGCCCGTCATATAAATATGGTTGTCTTTCGCCCATTCGATAGTCAATCGTCCGCCGTCCAGCTCCACTTCAGCCTTCCGCTCTGCGCGATCGTTCAGCACCGCCGCCACCAGCGACGCACAGGCGCCCG
Organism: uncultured Selenomonadales bacterium; assembly: GCA_947167555.1. Lineage (GTDB taxonomy): Bacteria > Bacillota > Negativicutes > Selenomonadales > Selenomonadaceae > RUG12372. The sequence goes on along the minus strand of CAMVIO010000078.1, from coordinate 691 downwards.
TGCCGCAGGCCAGCGTCACCGCCGCGCCGCGTTCCCAGACGCGCATCCGTAAATGCTCCCGGTCGCGTATCGCGACGAACTCCGTATTCGTCCGTCGCGGAAACCACGCATGATGCTCGAAGGCGGGTCCGACCGTTTCCATTGCCACATCGTCGACGTCGTCGACGAAAACGACGCAATGAGGGTTTCCCATCGAAACGCAGGTCGCCCGATACCGCTTGTCCAGCACCTCGATCTCTTCCGAGACCACGCGATTGTTCCCAAAACCCGCAACCGGAATCTTTTCCGCCTCCAGTATCGGCTCGCCCATATTGACTTCGATACCGATGATTATCCCGTTTTCCTTGACAATGCGCGGCGTCAGGATTCCCGCGCCCGTCTCCACCGTAAAAGATTCCTTCTCCGTCATACGTTCCTCATATACGAGCCGTGCGAAGCAGCGGATACCGTTGCCGCACATTTCCGCCTCGCTGCCGTCCGCGTTGAATATCCGCATGCAAAAATCCGCTTTGTCCGACGGCAGAACGAAAATCAGCCCGTCCGCGCCGACACCGTAATGACGGTCGCAGACATGCCGCGAAAGCGCCGCGACGTCCCGAGGCAGTCCGGACGCCCGTCCGTCCGCCAGCACGAAATCATTGCCGCAGCCCTGCCATTTCGTAAAAGCCAATCCCATTTCTTCACTCTCCTC